>JBATTL010000621.1:0-5637 GCA_049670525.1 Thiohalocapsa sp.
GGTCGATAGAATGCTGCATCTCGACGCCGCTGCATTCGCCGTCCACGAATACCGAGAGGGCTTGCAGATCTTCTTCATTCATGAAGCAATTCTCCATCGATTTACTGTCAATGCGTCAGGGTGCAAGTAACGGCTGCAGGCGTTTATCGATCGCCTCACGGGCACGAAAAATCCGCGAGCGAACGGTACCGATGGGGCATTCCATCGCGACCGCGATCTCTTCATAGCTCATACCCTCAAATTCACGCAGAACGATTGCGGTCCGAAGATCTTCCGGAAGCCCGTCAAGTGCCGCCTGCACGCTGTCGGCGATTTCGTCGCTCAGTAGCTCCCCCTCGGGCGTCGCAGTTTCCCGCAGCCTCCCGCCAACGTCCATCTGCTCGGCAATGTCCGCCTCAACATCGTCAACCGGGGGTCGCCTGCTCTGTGCGACCAGATGATTCTTCACCGTGTTGATCGCGATGCGATAGATCCAGGTGTAGAACGCACTCTCACCCCGAAAACCCGGTAGCGCTCGATAAGCTTTAAGGAAAGCGTCTTGCGTAACGTCCAACACCTCGGAGCTGTCGCGGATGTAACGAGCGATCAGACTTGCGATGCGTTGCTGGTACTTCAGAACCAATACATCAAAAGCGCGTCGGTCGCCGCTCTGGGCCCGCTGGACCAAAGCTTGATCGATCTCTCGCTCAGACACGCTTTTCACCCGATCGGGGACAAAGCTGGCGTTCCGTTCCCATTGACAGCCACCCGGCGTATAAAGTTCGTTGCAATCGAGCGGTAACGTTGACTCGCATCAGGGTTTGGACGACTTTGCTCATGCAACAGTCGTTCATACCTGGATCTGGCCCTGCGGCTCACGTCTTACGCCCTGAGAGATGCGGTCAAAGCCTGCGATAAAAACCAAGCATCGCAACATGTCGATATTTTGAGCAGGCCCTCGATCCCGACGAAGAGCTTTTGAACAATCCGCTCATCCGGACGAGTATAGGATTGCGGCAAGACATGCAGCCATCGGGCATACTCGCATATCACCGTCCTAAAACCGCCCAGGCCCGCCTGCTGCCGCAACCAAGACAAAGACATGAGCACGACCCACCGACACGACGTCCTTATCATCGGCAGTGGCGCCGCTGGCTTGAGTCTGGCATTGCGCCTCCGGCCCGAGATTTCGATCGCGGTCATCTCCAAGCGCGAGCTTCGAGAAGGTAACACGCTCTACGCGCAAGGCGGCATCTCCGCGGTGCTCGATGCCGCAGACTCCGTCGAGTCGCATGTGCAGGACACGCTGAATGCAGGCGCAGGGCTCTGCGATGCCGATACCGTTCGACTCGTGGTTGAGCGCGGTCCCGAAAACATCCGGTGGCTGCTGCGAGAAGGTGTTCAGTTCACACGCGACGAGCGAGCGCACGACTCCAACGGTTACCACCTGACGCGCGAAGGCGGCCACACGCACCGGCGCGTCGTTCATGCCGCGGACGCGACGGGCCGAGCCGTCGAGGACACACTCGAGGGTCGCGCTCACGCCCGACCCAATGTCGAATTGTATGAGCATCACGCCGCCATCGATTTGATCAATGCCGACAAGTTCGGCGGAACAGATAACCGCTGCTTGGGTGCCTACGTCCTAGACGAAAGTGACGGCGACGTAGGAACTTTCCTGGCGCGCTTCGTGGTGATCGCAACCGGCGGTGCGAGCAAGGTCTATCTCTACACCAGCAACCCGGACGTCGCCACCGGCGACGGTATCGCCATGGCCTGGCGCGCCGGATGCCGGGTCGCAAACATGGAGTTCATCCAGTTCCATCCGACCTGCCTGTACCACCCCAAGGCAAAATCCTTCTTGGTCACCGAGGCGCTGCGCGGCGAGGGCGCTCGCCTATTGCTACCGAATGGCGATCGCTTCATGCCGAGATTCGACCAACGTGCCGAACTCGCCCCACGCGACATCGTCGCCCGCGCCATTGACTACGAGATGAAACGCGTCGGTAGCAAATTCGTTCTGCTCGATATCTCCCACCGCGACGAAGGCTTCATTCGCTCGCACTTCCCAACCATATACGCGCGCTGCCTTGAACTCGGTATCGATATCACGCAGGAGCCCATTCCCGTGGTCCCCGCCGCGCACTATACCTGCGGCGGTGTTGTCACCGACCATCGGGCACGAACGGATATCCCAGGCCTTTATGCCGTTGGCGAGACCGCCTACACGGGGTTGCACGGCGCGAACCGAATGGCAAGCAACTCTTTGCTCGAGTGCCTGGTATTCGCCGAGCTCGCGGCGATGGATATCGAGGCATCCAATTCGGAAACTGCGCAATTCGGAGATATCCCGCCCTGGGACGCCAGTCGCGTCACCGAGCCCGACGAAGAAGTCGTGATATCACACAATTGGGAAGAACTGCGCCGGTTCATGTGGGACTACGTCGGCATCGTTCGCACCAACAAGCGCCTGCAGCGGGCGAAGCGGCGTACGGACCTGTTGCGGCAAGAAATCATCGAGAATTACAGCAATTTTCGTGTAGAGACGGACCTGCTGGAACTTCGAAATTTGGTCGAGGTCGCAGACCTGATCGTGCAATCAGCGCAGCGCCGACGAGAGAGCCGAGGCCTGCATTACACCCTTGACTTTCCCCATCGCGACGCCAGCCAGCTCACGCCCACCGTCCTGATTCCAGACCGCTATAAACCGCGGATCGGCCCCTAAGGCCTAGCCGGTTTCGCGGCCATCCCGGTCGACAATCGTCGATCATCAGCAAGGTGGCGCATTCGCTACAGACCTTTTCCCTAGTTTCTTCTCAATCAGTCTTGTTGCCGACTGACGATGGCGCGGTTTGTCGCGTTGCAGGGTCGCGCTGATCGAGAACGCCGTCGAGTGGCGCCAAACCGAGCGGAATCGTCGGGACAGAAATCGCGCGACTTGGTGTCGGTGTGAACCCGACCACGTGCGAATGGCCCAAGGTATCGGTGAGAAGCCCATCGCAGCGTTTGTCGAAAACGACGACATCGTCAGGGTATTGGTCGCCATCGGCGTAGACTTAGCGCCGCACTATCATATCGGCCACCCCGCGTTGACAATTCAATACGGAGCCACGCCGACGCAGCGACGCGCTCAGGGACTAGACGCCGGCGATGAAACGCACCGGCCGCGCTCAATCCGCCGCATTGGAAAGAAGCGATGCGGCAGTCATGACCGCCTGACCCAACGCCAGACCGCCATCGTTAGCCGGAACCCGACTGTGAGACAGAACCTTGAGGCCGTTTGCGCGCAAACCATTTGATACGCGTTCGAACAGCATCCGGTTCTGGAATACACCGCCGGAAATCGCCGCGGTATCGACGTTGTTCGCGACGGCAATCCGCACACCCAGGTCCACGGCCGCGTCCGCGAAACCCGCATGAAACCGCGCACCAATTAGCGATTTCGGGACGCCGTCGGCAAGATCTCGAAACAATTGCCACCACATCGGTGTTGGGTCGAGTATCCAGCAGCCGCTATGGTCGATCAACGCCAAGTCATAGCCCGCCCGCGTGTCAACGTCGACGGCACCACAGATCGCCTCAAGTTCGATAGCTGCCTGCCCCTCATAGGCAATCCCGTCCGCGCAGATGTCCAAAGCGGCCGCCACCGCGTCGAACAAGCGGCCGACCGAGGAAGTCGGCTGGCAGTTGACACCAGCTTCGATCATCCTGCCAAGCACGCCGATTTGCCGTTGCCGCAAACCGACAGTGACATCGAGCATCGCGAAAGCGCGCGCGAAGGCATCCCAACCCATGGCGGCAACGATCTGAGCGTACAGGCTGCGCCAGGGTTCAAGGATGGCGCGCGTCCCACCGGGGAGTGCGGCGGGCCTCAAATGCCCTACCCGCTCAAGACGTTGATAATGGCCAACGAACCATTCACCGCCCCAGATGCTACCATCGTCGCCGTATCCCGATCCATCGAGCGCGATTCCGACCACCGGGTCCGCAAGAAGGCTCCGATCGTTGTCCGCCAATACAGCGGCGACGTGGGCGCGGTGATGCTGGACCTCAACCAACTCCAGCCCCTCGGCGAGAGCGAGGTCTCGCCCAATTCGGGACGAGTGATAGCTCGGGTGAAGATCGATCGCGACGGCATCGGGCCTGTGCTCGTAGAGTTGCCGGTAGAGCGCAATCGTACGCTCGTACTCGCGCAAGGTCCCAGCCTCCGATAAATCCCCGAGGTGTTGCGATAGCACCGCCCGGTCTTGGCTCACTAGACAAATCGTGCTCTTCAACTGACCGCCGAGAGCAAGTACGCCGGGCGTCGAGTCGAAGCCATCGGGGAGCCGCAATGGCGCGGGTGCATAACCACGCGCCCGGCGTAGCACCCTCGGCTCCCGGTCCATAACACGGGCGACTGAGTCATCGACGCGATTAACGATGTCGCGGTCATGCAGCAGAAAGGCGTCGGCCAGATGCTTCAGCCGGGATAGCGCATCCTCATTGTCGATACACTGCGGCTCATCCGTGCTGTTACCGCTTGTCATCACCAGGGGCGTTGCCCAGTCATCGAGCAACAGATGGTGCAGAGGACTGTAGGGGAGCATGAAACCAAGGGAGTGCTGGCGGGGAGCGACATCAGGCACTGGCAGTCCAACACCATTGGCATTCAGATCCAACAGTACGATCGGTGCAGGCGGTGCGAGCAGAAGCTGCGCCTCCTCGGTCGAGACCGCGCAGTAGTGCCGAATGGCGTCCAGATCGCGCGCCATCAGCGCGAAGGGCTTGGCCCAACGTCGCTTGCGCCGACGTAGCTCGGAAACCGTGTCCGCATTGGTCGCATCGCATGCTAGGTGGAAACCGCCGACACCCTTGATGGCGACGATTCGACCTTCCGCGAGCAGCCGGCTGGCCGCGGCGACGGCATCCTCGGCGCCGCGATCGGCAACGGCGGGTTCGGTGCGCTGCCTATCCACCAACCAGACCCTAGGCCCACAGACGGGACAGGCGTTCGGCTGCGCGTGAAAGCGGCGATGCGCCGGATTGGCGTACTCCGCGGCGCAATCGACGCACATCGGGAACACGGCCATGCTGGTATTGGCTCGGTCGTAGGGAACACCTTGGACGATGCTCAGCCTTGGACCGCAGTGCGTGCAGTTGGTGAAGGGATAGCGGTAGCGCCGGTCCGCGGGATCCCTTATCTCGCGGGCGCAAGTACCGCAGGAGGCCGCATCGGGAACCACTCCGGTTCGAACCCTGGTCACGACGCTCTCGGCGATCATGAAGTCAACGGGAACAGTCTGACCGCAAAGCGGGCGTCGTTCGATACGATCAATGTGAGCCAGCGGCGGACGCTCCGAGATCAGCAAGCCACAAAATGTATCGAGGGTCTTCGAGTCCGATGCCCAGGCCCGGACCAGCACGCCATCGCCGTCGTTCCTGACCGATCCGGTAACACCAAGCTCATGCGCAATACGCCAGACCGTTGGCCGGAACCCGACCCCCTGCACCAACCCACGCACACGAATCTCTGCCCCCGCAACATCGGGAAGATCCGCCGACTGACATGATCGATCCATACCTGTGAGACCACCTTGATCGGCTCAGGATCCGGCGCCGACGCAAGTCGTCTGCGGCCCATGGCTATCGAGGCGGTCGAGTCCGCCGGTTCTCGGT
>JBATTL010000622.1:0-1556 GCA_049670525.1 Thiohalocapsa sp.
ACCGTCACCGCCACGGTCAACTCCTTCCCCGAGCGCTCGATCACTGTCGCCATTGCTGCACCTTATATAAGTCTAACAGAGGCTTACAGCATACTCGTCGAAACGACATCATGGCAAGGCCGCACCCCTTCCGGGTCTTTGGCGAATATCTGGACCTTGATCGCTGTCCGTTTGATCTCTGCGTCTCGCGTCAGGTGCTTCGGTTGTATCCCCAGGGCTGGCCCGAGAAGCGCTGCGTTGGCGCGAGCGGTCGTGACCTGGTGCTGAGCGACCCAGTGCTCGCCTTGCATCCACTGGTCGAGCCACCGTGCAAGCACGACGGTTGTAGATCCGTGTTTCTGGAGAAGATCGGTAGCTTTGAAATATTCTTGATGTCGTTGCTGGATCAGATTTTTCAGAGACTGCGATTTCTGCCTGGGGATTCCCTTCAAAACTACCTTCTTCTCTGATGGCCCGATCAACCGGATGCTGTCCCACAAGATGCCGGCCTCTTGCTCGATTGTGCCGATATGCTTGAATGAGAGACTGTTGGAGCCTGTAGAAGAGCTTATCCAAATGTCTTCCCGGCGGATCTCGGCGGCTTGGTAATCCGTTGCGCCCCCGAATGCCCGTGCCCACCAGGATGGTTCGATGACTGTGGTTTCGTTGTTCGTCATGCCAGATTTTCTATCTGCATGTTGCTTGCTTCCTGATCTGGCATAGACCGTATCCCCGCATAAGATGGTGGTGCTACGCGCTCCAGTCATTTGCCGGGTTCACAGCAAGCGCCGCCCTGCTATTGGAGAGCCCGGCCTAACCGTTCTGACGCGAGCCGCCATACTCAAAGCGGCTGGCGCCGGTGTAGACGATCCGGATTGATGCCGTGCGAGTGCCGCATGAGTGACAGCGGAGCATTCTCGTCAGCTCCTGGACGGATATTTCGTCCGGCACCTTGGCACAGTCGAGTGGGCTCCTGTGCCCGCAAGTTTCGCAGAACACCAAGATGGTGAAGGCCTCGGCGGGGAAGTCATCAAGTGTGTTGCCGGACTCTGTCATGGCCCCGAGCGTAGCGAGCCGCGGGCTCGCCCGGTGAGTCCCGGTTATCTGCGGGTGCCTTTGGATAGGCTGTGAGGCGAGGGGCTAAGTCTCTCTCCCGTGGTCGGCTGGTGCGCCTCTGGCTGGAACTTGGTCAGGACGGATGCGCGGGCCGCAAGGCCATAGCGTGAGAACAGGGATTGTGGAAATCATTCCAACTTGATCCGGGACCTCGGTTTCGGACTATCTCGGACCAAAGCGCCGCTGATTTCGTATTTGCCAGGGGTCGGCGAATCGCTTAGAACGAACCTATGGCACAGGAGATCGCACGAACGGTTGATTATCGGGATTTCATCCGTTCCCTGGAAACTAATGGCCGAGCTCTGCTTATCTATTCACGACCGAACGCGCCGGTCCCATGATCACGGCCGGCTTTCGAAAAATGCTGTCACGATGCGGCGAGCTGTCGGATCTGGCGTTCCCGATCCATCCGCACATTCTGCGCCATGCCTGCGGCTACAAGCTCGCCAACGATGGTCAGG
>JBATTL010000623.1:0-1592 GCA_049670525.1 Thiohalocapsa sp.
CCTGTCGGTGTCGGGGGAGACACGCGCCCTACCGGGGGAGCGTGCTCCCCCCGGCGGGTGATTGGCCAGTTCATGGTCGGCCGGGTGAAAGGTCGGGTCTTGTAGGGCGCCCCGACGAGCGCTCGAAAAACCGGTGCGGTCTGCCGCAAGACAGCACGCTGCCTTCCGGCAGACCGCCTGCCCAAGGGCAGGGCGGTCCGCATAGCTAAGCGAGTTAGAACCAGAAGCTCATCGCCGCCTCTTGTTCGGAGGCTGATGTGCCAACCGGTTCGATCGACTGTGGTCTGCGCTCCGCGTCGGACGGAATCACGGACTTGTCCGCATCTTCTTGCACCGTCACGCGCACGCGCTCCGACGGCTTGCGACGAAAGCGTTCGACGCCGTCCGGCTTCAGTTCCGGCAGCAGCGCCTTCAACAACGCCGGATAATCGACGCTGCCCTTGGCGCAGAAACGCGTAATGCGCAGTCCCGCGGACTCGGCCAGCAGGGCATCGCCCATCAGCGCAACCAGCGCGGTCTGGGCAGCGTCCATGGTGTCCTTGTGTTGCTTCAGTTCGGCCTCGATGCGCTTCGACTCGGTCCAGGCGGAGCGGTAGCGATCAGCGACTACCGCCCATTCATCGGCGATCTGGGGTGGTGGCACGAACAGGTCCCGCATCGGGTTCTTTTCCGGCTCGTCGCCAGTGACGATGGCATTCCAGAAGGCGAGCCCCTGATCGACGATGGCGCGGATCAGCGTGGGATCGCGAGCGATCTCGAACACGGTCTGCTGCTGCGCGTCCTGGTAGAACACCAGCCAGCCCTTGTCCGCGCTGGCGACGTAGAGCTGGTGCTGCACCTGCGGCTCATAGAGCCGATAGGCGATGGACGCGCGGCCGTGATCACGCACCGCGCGGTAGGTCTTCTCCGACGGGACCTTCAGCTCCACCGGCTCGCCGGTGTCGTTGATGCCGTCGAAGGAGGCGCGCAATAGGGACTCCTTGTCCGATTCGGCGCAGACCGGCATCAGGACCGTGTCGTACGCCTGCTCGAACCATTGCCGAGCACTGTCCTACAGCCGGTTGCCACGCTGCACGTTCGGGTTCTTGGAGAGATCGGCCGGTCGCGCCAGTCCGGTTCGCTCCGCCCACAGCCGCCAGGGCGTCTTGTAGGGCGAACGACCGAGGATGACGGCCGACTCCGAGGCGGTGATGCCCTGCGCGCGCCACTGGTTCCACTCGGGCGTGCGCTGGGCGACATCGATGATTCGCATCGAATGCTCCGTGATCGAAACCACGGTGCGGCCTGTGATCGCGACGGGTTCCCAAGACGGGTTCCCGACACGAGACGCCCCCAGCGGGGCGACAGGCGCCCCGCGGTTGGGGTGGGTTAAGACGGCGGAATGTGGACCTAGGCGGCCTGCTTGTGCGTGGCTTCGGTCTGCGCCTGTTTCAGTGAATCCAGCGCATAGGTCAGGTCGGCACCGTCGCAGCGTTCACGCAGATACTGTTCGGCCTGCTTCCAGGCGGCGTTGTCGGCGGCGCGGGCGACGACCTTGTCGATCCGGTCTTTCATCGGTGGATCGAGTGCGGTTGGTTCCGAGCGGTCGGGAC
>JBATTL010000624.1:0-4896 GCA_049670525.1 Thiohalocapsa sp.
GCGCTAAGCTGCGGGCGCGCATTCTGCGCCCGCGCCGCATTGTAGCCGGTTATTCCAGACTTGCGGCACGGGGCGTTGGAACACTGTCGCTGTTTGGGCCAGCTCCGATCATGTACCGCATCACAACGCTGTTTCCGCTATGGGCACTCCTGTTTTCGGGCCTGGCCGTCTGGCGCCCCGATTGGTTTCTTGGTGCGAAGCCGGCGATCGTTCCATTGCTCGGGCTCGTGATGTTCGGCATGGGCATGACGCTGACCTGGCGGAGCTTCGCAGAGGTGTTGCGCAAGCCGCGTCGGATAGGGCTTGGGATCGGGCTGCAGTATCTTGTCATGCCACTTGCAGCCTGGATCATCGGCTTGGCCCTCGGACTGCCGCCGGAGCTCATGGCCGGGTTGGTCCTGGTGGGAGCCTGTCCGGGAGGGACGGCATCCAACGTCGTCTGTTTCCTGGCGCGGGGCGATCTCGCCCTTTCGATCACGCTCACTACCGCCTCGACCCTATTCGCTATTGTCGCCACCCCTTGGCTTACCTGGCTCTATGTAGGCCAACAGGTGCCGGTACCGGTAATGCAAATGCTGGTTTCGATCTTCAAGATCGTTCTCCTGCCGGTCGGTCTCGGTGTTGTCGTGAACACCATTGCCGGACGCCGCCTCGCGCCGATTCAGCATTTATTTCCGTTGCTTTCGGTAGCGTCCATCGTCTTCATCATCGCCATCGTCGTTGCCCTGAATCGGGGTAACTTAGCCCAAACGGGTGCGCTAGTCGTGCTTGCAGTCGCGCTACACAACGGCGTCGGGCTCGCAGCCGGCTACTGGATCGGTCTATTTACAACGCATGACAGGCGCACCGCGCGGACACTAGCCATCGAGGTCGGGATGCAGAATTCCGGCTTGGCCGTGGCGCTTGCGATCAAATACTTCGCCGCCGCCGGGGCGCTGCCGGGCGCGCTGTTCTCGATATGGCACAACCTGTCCGGCTCGCTGCTTGCGGCCTACTGGTCACGGCGACCGCCTAACGATTCGAGCGTTGCACCAAACACTGGAGTCGAGCGAGGAAAGGCAGATCCTCGGTCGCTCGAACGGCCGGAGAGCGGCCGTTGAAAACAAAAATGGCGCTGCGAAGGCAGCGCCATTCTGTGCTGGATTGACCGCGCAATCCCAGGATCTGGTGCCGAGAAGAGGACTTGAACCTCCACGGGATTTCTCCCACATGGACCTGAACCATGCGCGTCTACCAATTCCGCCACCTCGGCAGGTGGTTCCTTCCCCAGCGGGCCTGAGGAGACGGCGCATATTAGTGAGACAAACCGCCTGTGTCAACGGTAGACTATTGCGTTTACGGTAGACAAGCAGACGGTCAACGTGTCACGACGAAAGAAGGCTCAGAGCGCAAGGGACTTAGACCCTCACCAGCAGCGTGAGGCAAAGAAGTATGACAATCCGATTCCCAGCCGCGAATTCATCCTCGAGACCCTGACCACGCACGCCGTGCCGATGGAATTCGGCGAAGTCGCCAAGGTGCTCGACCTCTCCGCCCCGGAAGACCAGGTCGCGTTGGAGCGCAGACTGGGCGCGATGGTCCGCGATGGTCAGCTCGTGCGAAACCGACGTCAGGCCTACTGCCTGGTGAACAAACGCGATCTGATCGCCGGTCGTGTGATCGGCCACCCCGACGGCTTTGGTTTCGTCAAGCCCGACGATGGTGGCGATGACCTGTATATGTACCCCAAGGAGATGCGCGGGCTGTTCCACGGCGATCGCATCGTGGCCCGTGTCACCGGCCGCGACCGCCGCGGCCGGCTCGAGGGCTCCGTGGTTGAGGTGCTGGAGCGCAGCACCAGCAGTGTCGTCGGGCGTCTTTATTCGGAAAGCGGAGTCGGGTTCGTCGTCCCGGACAACAAGCGGTTGAGCCATGACGTGATCATCCCGAGCGACCGGCTCATGGGCGCGGGTCAGGGCCAAATCGTGGTGGCGGAAATCACTGACCAGCCCACCAAACGCACCCAACCCATCGGGCGTATCGTCGAGGTGCTTGGCGACCACATGGGCCCCGGTATGGAGACCGCGATTGCGCTGCGGGCACATGATCTGCCGGTTGCCTGGCCCGACGCGGTTGAGCAGCAGATCGCCGGTCTGACCGACGAGGTGCCCGAACAAGCGAAAGCCGGCCGCACCGACCTGCGCGCTATCCCTCTGGTGACCATTGACGGCGCCGATGCCCGCGACTTTGACGATGCGGTCTATTGCGAACACAAGCCCAAAGGATGGAAGTTATTGGTCTGTATCGCGGACGTATCCGCGTATGTCACACCGGACAGTGCGCTTGATAATGAGGCCCTGAACCGCGGCAACTCGGTTTATTTCCCGGACCAGGTCATCCCGATGCTGCCGGAGGTCCTCTCGAACGGGCTTTGCTCCATCAACCCCGACGTGGATCGGCTTTGCATGACCTGCGAGCTGTACGTGAACCGCGAGGGCAAGGTCACGCGTTCGCGGTTCTTCGAGGGCGTGATGCGCTCCCACGCACGCCTGACCTATGACCAGGTGGCCGCGATACTGGCGGACGACGATGGGGAACTCAGCGAGCGCTACGCCGAGGTGCTGCCCCATCTGCACGAGCTCTACGGGCTATTTCAGGTCCTGCATGGCGCGCGTGCGGCGCGCGGCGCCATCGAGTTCGACACCGTGGAGACCAAGTTCGTCTTCAACGAGGCCAAGCGCATCGAGAACATCGAGCCGGTCCAGCGCAATGATGCGCACCGCATCATCGAAGAGTGCATGTTGGCCGCCAACGTGGCGGCAGCGCGACTGTTCGAACGCAAGAAAATGCCCGCGCTGTTCCGCATTCACCAGACGCCAAAAGAGGAAAAACTCTCCGATCTGCGTGAGTTTCTGGCTGAGCTTGGCCTCAACCTTCCGGGCGGAAACAAACCGACCGCCGGCGATTACGCGACCTTGCTGCGGTCGGTCAAGACGCGTGCCGACGCCCACCTGATCCAGACGGTTTTGCTGCGCTCGATGCAGCAAGCGATGTACAGCTCCGACAACGCGGGGCACTTCGGTTTAGCGTACGACGCCTACACACACTTCACGTCACCGATCCGCCGGTATCCTGACCTGATTGTTCACCGAATTATCAAGCACATCCTGGCAGGCGGCACCGCCGCGAACCTGGACTACTCCAAGCCCGACCTGCAACAGATTGGCGAGGTCTGCTCAGGCACCGAGCGCCGTGCGGATGAAGCCACCCGTGACGCCGAGGGCTGGCTCAAGTGCGAGTACATGCAGGACAAGCTCGGCGACGAGATTGACGGCACCATAACCAGCGTTCAGGGCTTCGGCCTGTTCGTGGAATTGGACGAAATCCATGTCGACGGTCTGGTACACATTACCGCGCTCGACAACGACTATTACCATTTTGACCCGGTTGGCCATCGCCTGACCGGTGAACGCACGGGCCAAGTCTACCGTCTCGGAGACCGGATGCGGGTCAAGGTCGCGGCCGTGAATCTTCAGGAACGTAAGATCGACTTCGTACCCGCAGTGCAGAAACAGCAGGCTCCTGCGAAGAATCGTTCCCGACCAAGGCGCAAGCGCAAACCCGCGTAATCGGGGTCTTGGTGCCGCAAAGGGGATGTGACACCCGTATCGAATGGCGGCTCGGCCGCATCCTTCCCGCCCTCCAGCCAAACAAGCGCTGATCAGTGCATGCGCAACCAGTCACCGGTCGTCGGCATCAACAGCGTTCGCAGCGCCCTGCGGTTCGGCGCCGCTGGGGTCATTGAGCTCTGGCTCGACCAGCGCCGGCGTGACCATCGGCTCTCGGAGCTCGCCAAATTGGCGCGGGAAGCGGGTATTGCCGTCAAACAGATGGAGCGTGACGAAATCGATCGCGCGGCCCAGGGGGCGAATCATCAAGGCGCCCTGGCCTGGGTCCAGATGCCGGCAGCGCGGTCCGAGCGGGATCTCGACGGCTTGATCCAAAGCATCGACGGCGCGCCGTTTCTGTTGATCCTCGACGGCGTCACCGATCCGCACAACCTCGGCGCCTGCCTGCGTAGTGCCGATGCCGCTGGCGCCCATGCCGTAATCGCACCCAAGGACAATGCCGTCGGTCTGACACCCGTTGCAGTCAAGGTCGCCAGTGGCGCAGCGGAATCAACCCCGTTCTTGCAGGTTACCAACTTAGCGCGAACCCTCGATCAACTCAAAGACCGGGGCATCTGGCTCGTCGGAACCGCGGACGATGCCGGTGCAACGCTTTACGAGACCGATCTTTGCGGTCCGCTCGCACTGGTTCTTGGAAATGAGGGGAAGGGGATGCGCCGCCTGACCCGCGAGCGCTGCGATCTCTTGGTGAGACTACCGATGCTGGGCCGTGTCGAGAGCCTGAACGTCTCCGTCACGGCCGGGATTTGCCTTTATGAATCGCTGCGCCAACGCGCAGGCGCGCTCGCCGGATTACATAGCACGCTTTGATATTCGCTGCTGGATCGGACAGTCTGGCTGGCCTGTCATGTTGGCCGCGCGACCGGCGCTGACGCGCTAATCACATGTTGCCCCGCCATCGAGATGACGGGCCAAATTCTGGTCCAGCTTGGCCACGATTCTGTCTTCGATCTGCCCCTTCATGGCCGAGTACAGCAAACCGAGTTTGATCGTCAAATCGAGATCGGTGTCGCTGACCGTGATCTGGCCATTAACGCCGGAACGCGAGAACCACAGGGTATCGCCATGCCACGCACAGTCGGCGCCATAGTCGTCCTGTACCCGCCGCGCAATACGCTCCACCTCGGTTCGAGCGCCCGCGACGCCGAGGTTGTGGGTGCGCCTGACTTGGATCTTGGACATGCCGGGGCTGCTCCTATGAGAACGCGGAAACTGAGAACGCGCGAAA
>JBATTL010000625.1:0-2253 GCA_049670525.1 Thiohalocapsa sp.
GACCAATACTATTGGCGATGCCCGGCAGACCCTCGACCGCATCACTGACAGAGTTCCATCCAAAAGGCGGGTCCACAATCAGGAGCGCGCGTTTCCGCGCGGCAAATTCAGCCGCTGCCGCCCAAACCGGCGTCGTGACATCGACGCCTGGGGCGAATGGCGGAATGCACAGGAGATTAACGAGGTCGGCATCCTCGAGCGCGTACAGCCCCCTTTTTTGCGCAATGCTTGCAACATAGGGTGCGCTTGGATCGTCCGGATCAGGGGGGTCCTCGGGCGCAATGTAGTTGTCTTCCACCAGCTCCGCGCCGTCCGATCCTCGGCCCGCCTCCACCACCGCGTAAAGGTCTTCGCCGGGTCGATCGTCCGGCAAGTCGCCAGCAACCCGAACCAGACGCGATTCGGCCGCGAGGACCCGGTCGACCCGCCGCGCACTTTCGACAACTGTCAAGTTAAGGTGGGTCTCGGTGATGCCGGACGCGGGGTCCTCCACACTTAGCTGGAACAGGTTGGTAGGGGATACACCGAGACCGTCTGCGATCTCTTCGCTGAGATTGCTGTCCGTCAATTGTCCAATCTCTGCTAGCAGACGATCCCCCCAAGCACCCTCTGCCGCAGCCTCCAAGGAAAGTCCGTCTGCATTGATGGTTGCGCGCGGCGCATTTCCGGCGGAGTCGGGTTCGTAGAGGCGGACGACCAGCACCTCGGCGCCGCCGTTACGATAAAAGTCGGCGACCGCGGTACCCATGGTGCTTTCAGTCCAGGGTCCGCCAAAGATTTGTACGTATTCGGTAGGACTGGTGATGGTCACGACCTTGTTTACCGGTCCTCGCCGGGCGCGGCCGATAAAGGCGGTAATGGAAGTCGCCACTCCGGTAATCGTGCGCACACCGCTAGGAACCTCTTCAATGTACACGCCAGGATAACTCAGTGCAGATGGCATTGGCATTTCCTCGTTCTGATGTTGCGTGTGCCGGAAGGCTTAGGAGGGAGGTTCTTCGGCGGGCGGTTCCGCGGATGTCTCTCCTCTTCGGCAGGCGAGTATGGACACACGGCAATCGACGCCTTTGCCTCCTCCATTCTTGAAGACCAGCTGTTCCGGCGGAGCCATCAACAACCCGAGTGCGCCTTGACCGATGAAGAACTGCGGTGCATCGAGGCGAACGTTCTCCGTACCACCAACAACGCTGTAAACCAAATCCGGAGTGTACCGGTCAGAGGCGATCCACAGGGCTAACAACTGCCACCCTTCGCTCGCCGGATAGACTCCAACCAAGGTCGAGGGCATGCTGGCGTTGGAAGCGTGCGACATCGGTTGATCCGGATCTGTCTTGTCGATCCCGGGGACCACGACCTGCACGTAGTCGTCCGCCGTGCATTCGAGGACTTGCGCGGTTGAAACCGCACGGCCGCCCGCAATCTTGGCGCTCGACGTCAAACTCACTTTAATTGTCATGCGTAACTCCTCCTCAAACCCTGGGCGTCAAGTGTCAAGAGGTGATCAGCTATCAAAAAAGCTCCAAACAAACATCGAGATCACGCAATTACTAAGGATGTTGATTAGGAAAGGACTCGCCAGCACTCGACGATAACTGTCCCGCGAGCTGGGCGATCTAAGGGCCGGTTCGCACAATTAGGTTCGGAGATTGTCCATGTGTATACGATCGTGCCGCCGACGGGAGTTACATACGATGATTATCTTCATCAGTTGCACACCGTTATCTGGTCATTGACCAGAAGGCTTTCGCTACGAGTTCTCAAGTGGTAACGTGCATCGCTCGAACATGCCGTTCTGGTCACCTAGCAGCCGCACCCGCGGTCTGCCACCAACGATATGCCGTTAATGGGCAGAAGTACCTGATCTCCGTTGCCATCAGGACGACGGATTTCAGTGCGGCCTTGCTAGCAAATCCACGAATGAGGGAAAAGCCTAGTACAAAGCTCTGGAATGTCTAGTCCGGACGCATGCTTCACCGAACGACGACGTGCATGGGGCCACCGGCCTGCAACTGATGCCGTCGCCCCCACTACGTTGCGTGCTCTGGATAGAGACGCTCCGCGGAAGCCGCCTGCTGGTGCTCCGCCTCTAAATTCGTCGCGGAACGCATCGAAGCGGTGAACTTGGGAGCTGTTCCGAACGAAGCTTTCTTTGCAGTTTCCTGTCTTTGGTGCGTCTCTCGATGCGCCAGGATTCCGCGGCTTGTTCGCCGAGCCTGTGCAGCACCTGCGCCTGCGCAATGCACAGTGCTTGAA
>JBATTL010000626.1:0-10143 GCA_049670525.1 Thiohalocapsa sp.
GAACCAGTGGGCGCTATGCGGCCGGCCGCAGCTATAACCCCTATACCGGCGTTGCCCAACGGGGTTACGGGCGAACCTTCGATACGGCTGGCGGTGTCCAAGGCGGAGTGGCTCGCGGCGAGCGCTACAACCCAGGGACGGGCGTCAGATCCTATGGCTCCAGGATGGCCGCAAGCGGTCCCGACGGCAGCTCCGTCTCGCGTGATACCGTGCGCGCGAGCGGCCCGCTCGGCGGCACCGCGGCGGCGCATCAAACCACCGTCAGCAACCCGCGCACTGGCGAGACACGTACCCTCGACACGGCCCGCGTCGGCGGCAACCTCTATGCTGGCGCGGACGGTAACGTCTATCGCAATACCGGCGACGGCTGGCAGCGGCGCGATGATACGCGTTGGCAGGATGCCGGCGATTCCGATTGGGCCGGTCGCGAGCAGCAGGCACGCTCATTGGGTGACGACCGTCTGAGCGGCAGGTTCGGTCTTGGTGAGCAGCTTGGCGGAGGTCGTCTCGATGACGGTAGCCTAGATGGCCGGTTCGGCGCGGGTGGATTCGGCGGCGGCGATTTGGGCAATCGATTCAGTGGAGGTGGTCTGCCGAGGGGTCGCTTTGGAGGCGGTGGTTTTGGCGGTCGCTTCCATGGTAGACGATGACTTGCGCAGCTCGTCGGAAAGTGTGATTGGCGCGACCTTTTCGATCCGTCAATGATCCTAAATGTCGGGTTGGCGCTGCGCCGAGATTCGTCGATCAGACCAACCTCGAGAGGGGCATTACGAGCACCTGTTCCCGCCACAGGAGCGACCGAGTGTTGAGCCGAGTCCGTTAGCGGCAACGGGGAAAATCAATCCATTATGAGGAAGCGCGAATGAACAATCAGATGCCAGAGATTCAGAGCAATTGCGCCGGTGTCGCAAAGGTCCAGCGCATGCTTCTCATCACCATAGCAATCGCGGCGGTCGCCGGCTGCGCCGGTGGCATACAGGAGGACCCCTCCGGGGCGAACGCCGTCACTGTCAAACCCGGCCAGACCGCAAACTGCGCGACCACCCCCTGCGCGATCAGTCTCGTGATGCCTGCCGGCAGCGGCAGCTATGAGGTCACCGGTAACGAGGTTACGATCGGAACCTACCCGGCAGGGGAAACGGTCAATCTCGGCAACTACTTCAAATCACAGGCACTGGCAGTCAAGGGTGCCGATGTGCCTAAGGCCTATGTCTATATCGATCAACTCTGACATCCTGCTGGTCGCAAGGGTTGGTCCTGGGTGAGTTCCCATTCCTGGTCGATCCCCTACTCCTCGGTTTCGCATCAATGAAGTCGCCACTGGCGATGGTCTCGCTGCCTGTTCTTCTTGTGTTTGTGACGGCTACGGCGCAGGGGGCTAATCCTGATGACGGGGTGTTCGACCTGGAAAATCTCGACGTGCGGATCACTGAAGACCTGTCGCACGTTGAACTGACCCAGGACGGCGAGCCGCTACTACTGATGCGCCATCAGGATCCGGACCACAGCATTGCGACGCCTTACGACAAGACGGCGCGGCGCTGCCCGCCGTATTGCGTTCAGCCGATGCAGATCGCCGCCGGGGTCGAGACCATCGGCGAGCTGGAACTGATCGCTTATCTGAGACGCGTCGACGAAGGTGATGCGAGTGTCTTGGTGATCGATTCCCGCACGGACGACTGGGTCCGACGGGGTACGATTCCCGGTACGGTGCATATTCCCTATAAACGCCTTGACCCGGAGTATGCGTCGCCGCAGCAGATCGCCGAGATCCTGCAGTTGGAGTTCGGTGCCGCCAGCGGTGACGGCATCTGGGACTTCGGCGGCGTTAAGACCCTGGTGTTTTTCTGTAACGGGGCTTGGTGCGGGCAGTCACCCACCAGCATCAAGGCGCTGCTCGGGTTTGGTTATCCCGCGCACCGGATCAAATGGTATCGCGGCGGCATGCAGGCATGGGAGTCCCTGGGCCTCAGGACCGTGATATCGCCGCCCGGCGCAAGATAGCGTCGCGGTGGGTATGTCGCCGGATCGCGGGGGTTGGTCCGAGAGCACCAATCTGGCGCATACTCACCGGGGCGTCGGTTAGGCGGCGGAACCGACGGGTTGTTGCCTGTCTACCGATTCAATCCACCACCTCGACCTGAATGGGGATCCAACGATTGATCAGCGTCGTGAGCTGGCCGGAGTCGCGCCAGGCGCGGATGATGAAATCGATGTTTCGCCGCGACGTCTCGTCGTCGGTCCGCATGACCCAAGCCAGGCGTTCGTCGGTCAAGGGTCGGAAGATTCCCAGCAGATCCTGTTGATCGACCGCGGCGGCAATGGCCCACACTGTTGTGGCCGCATGAACGAAGATGTCGATGTCGCCGGCACGCAGCGCCGCGACGCCCCAGATTGCGTCGGTGACGGGGACGCGCTCGGCCTCCGGAAGGTTGGCCTGTACGAATCGCGCGCCGGCCGATCCACGCTGGAACCCGACGCGTGCCGTTGTGGTGATGATGTCCAACGGGCGGGCGAACAATGCAACGTCTTCCGCGCGAATCAGCGCCATCTGGCCGGTGCGCAAGAGCGGCGTGCTTGCGATCAGCCCCAATGCTTGTAGATCGGCAGACGGGAGCGCCGACATGACGAGGTCGATTCTCCCACCGCGCAGTGCATCGATCAGACGCGGTTCGGGCATTTCCTGAAGGTTGAGTTGCCTATCCATCGCATCCGCCAATGACCGCGCGAGATCCACCTCAAGCCCGCGCAAGACACCTTGCTCGAAAAACGCCATCGGCGCGCCTCGGGCATTGATGCCGACGCGAAGCGATGGCCTGTCTTCGGCGGTCGCGACTCCGAGACCGAGGCATAGAAAGATGATCGTGGCGATCAGCGGTTTGGGGAATCGCATTACGGATGGTGAGCGTTTTGAATCTATCGAACTGTTTCGCTAGCCTGAGTCGTCAACACTGAGGATTGAGATGCCAGATATCGATATGGGGCATGCGGAGGAGCGCGCCACGGACGTCGCGGTCGGTCGCCGGGACAACGGGGCCGGAGCTCTCCCCAAGCTCGCTCGGGCATTGCGATTCGCGGCGGCCAAGCACCGTCGCCAGCGACGCAAGGATGCCGATGCCTCACCTTACATTAATCATCCGATCGATTTGCTGTCCATCTTGAGCGAAGAGGGCGATGTGGACTGCCCCGACGTGCTCTGTGCGGCCCTATTGCACGACACAATCGAAGACACCGACACCAGCGTCGAGGAACTTCGGAGAACCTTTGGGCCGCGCGTCAGCGAAATCGTAGTGGCCGTCAGCGATGACAAGACCCTGCCCAAACAAGAACGAAAACGCCGTCAGATTCAGCACGCTGCTAGCGCGCGACAAGAGGCTAGACTGGTGAAGCTCGCGGACAAGATCGCCAATCTCCGCGACTTGCAGGAGTACCCGCCCCGTGACTGGGACAACGCTCGCCGATTGGCCTATTGCAACTGGGCACTTGAGGTGATCGATCAGTTGCGTGGAACCCATCCCGGTCTGGAGCATTTGTTCGACATTGCGCATGCACGCTGCGTCGCGATGTTTGCCGCCGTGGATGATGCATAGCGACTTCCGGCGCATCGGCCGCGTTCCGGTCTGCCCAGGGCGACAACTGATTGCTCCAGCACGGCCAATGCTCGGTGATCAGTCGCCCGTCAACAGCGGGGTCGTCGCTCCCTGGTTGGGATCCTGGATCGTATCGAACCAGGCAAGTTTGTCGCGAAGCAAAACAACTTCGCCGACGATGATGAGCGTTGGCGGCTCAGGTGGATCGACCTCGACCTGTCGAATGATTGTTGCCAAGGTTCCGACATAGACCTTTTGCATGTGTGTCGTGCCTTGCTGCACGAGCGCGATGGGCATTGCGGCTGGCACCCCATGCTCAATCAGGTTGGCGACGATGATCGGCAGACCGACCAGCCCCATGTAAAAGACCACGGTCTGGTTGGGCTGTGCGAGCTGTGCCCAATTCAGATTAATGGTGCCGTCCTTCAAGTGACCGGTCACGAAGGTGACTGACTGCGCATAGTCGCGGTGTGTCAACGGTATGCCGCCATAGCATGCGCAGCCATTGGCGGCGGTGATTCCAGGGACGACCTGGAACGGCACACCCTCGGCCGCCAGGGTGTCGATCTCCTCTCCGCCGCGGCCAAAGATGAAAGGGTCCCCGCCCTTGAGACGCAGCACGCGGTGGCCCTGCTTGGCGAGGCGCGCCAACAAGGCATTGATCTCCTCCTGGCGCATGGTGTGTTGATTGCGCTGCTTGCCGACATAGATATGGTCGGCATCCCGGCGCACCATGTCGATGATGGGTTTCGCCACCAAGCGGTCGTATACCACGACGTCTGCCTGCTGCATCAGCCGCAGAGCGCGGAATGTGAGCAAGTCGGGATCGCCCGGTCCGGCGCCTACTAGGTAGACCTCGCCCATGCCCGATGGGTTTCCGCCGGCGGCGAGTTCCCACTTCATCGCGGCGTCGGCCTCTGCGATGTGCCCAGAGAAAACGCGCTCGGCGACGCCGCCCTGCAGCACGCGATCCCAAAACCGTCGGCGGTCGCGTTGTGTTTCAAAGCGCGCTCTGACCTCATCCCGATAACGCGCGCACAGTTCGGCAAGGCGCCCATATCCGGCGGGGACCAGGGATTCCAGCCGCGCCCGGATCATACGCGCGAGAATCGGCGACGCACTGCCCGTCGAGACGGCGACGACGACCGGTGAGCGATCGATGATGGACGGCATGATGAAGGTGCAGTCATCGGGTTGGTCGGCGACGTTAACGGGCACGCCTGCCGCTTTGGCCAACTCGGCGATGCGGCGATTCACATCACGGTCGTCGGTCGCCGCAACCGCGAGGCGGACTCCCTCAAGATCCGCGTCCTCGAATCGGCGTTCGAACCAGGTAAGGCCGGGGTCTTTGATGCGCGGGGCGTATTCTGCTGTAAGCGTAGGCGAAACCAAACGCACCGATGCTCCGGCGCGGAGCAGATTTCCCAGCTTTCGCAGTGCGACCGGACCGCCGCCCGCCACCAGGCAGGGTTGCTGCTTGAGATCGAGGAAGATTGGTAGGTATTCCATTATGGGTGGGACAGCTTGCCGACCTTGCCGTAAATCATTAATATACTTAAATGCTTGGATAAAAGGTAGTCAAACACTTTGGTCAACGAGATCGATTCCGAGACATTGCAGGCACGGCTCGGAAGCGGAGATTCACCCGTCTTGGTGGATATTCGTACCCCCGCGGAGGTTGCTCAGGGTGCGATACCCAACGCAACTCATATCCCGATGCACCTGCTGCCGCTGAGAGTCACGGAATTGCCCAGGAACATGGATGTGGTGTTGTACTGTCGAAGCGGCGCACGCTCTTACCACGCCTGTCAGTTCCTCGAAAATCAAGGGTTCGAGAACATGCTCAACTTGCGCGGAGGCATCATCGCCTGGGCGCGTCACGGCTACGATATCGGCCGCGTCGAGGTATCTTGATGCGGGGGCGGTGACCGGTCTTACCTTGCGCTGAGCTTCAGTTTAGCCTATAAATCAGAACCTTCGCTGTTGCTGAAATACTAACGCAGCCTCGGCGATAAAACAGTAAGAACTTCCGGAGGTTACATAAGATGGCAGACTTTGATACGGAACTGGACGCTAGCGGTCTGAACTGTCCGCTGCCAATACTGCGTGCGAAGAAGACGCTGAACGGTATGGAGGCTGGGCAGGTACTGCACGTCGTTGCCACAGATCCCGGCTCGGTCAAGGATTTCGATGCCTTTGCCAAGCAGACAGGCAATGAACTGATGGAATCCAAAGAGGACGGCGGCAAGTTCCATTTCTTGATCAAGAAGTCCTGACCTCCGACCGCCTTACACTCACAACGACAAGGGCTCCGTCGCAGCGGGGTCCGACGGGAGGCAAGCAAGATGGACGAAAAGAAGCTGGCAATCATCGCCACCAAGGGCTCATTGGACTGGGCTTATCCCCCCTTTATCCTCGCGTCCACAGCCGCCGCGCTTGGCTATCAGACGCAGATTTTCTTCACCTTTTACGGCCTACAGCTCTTGAAGAAAAGGCTCACGCTGGAGGTGACGCCGCTCGGTAATCCCGGCATGCCGATGCCCATGGGAATGGACAAGTGGTTTCCGGTGCTCGGTATGGCATTACCTGGCATGCAGGGCGTGATGACCGCGATGATGAAGCAGAAGATGAAGTCCAAGGGCGTCGCGAGCGTTGATGAGTTGCGCGAGCTGTGCCAGGAGGCGGAGGTCAAGTTGGTCGCCTGCCAAATGACTGTAGACCTATTTGATATGGATCAAGCCCAGTTCGTCGATGGCGTTGAGTACGCCGGTGCGGCTTCCTTCTTCGACTTCGCTGGCGACAGCGATATCTGTCTATACATCTGACTCGCGACCCCTAGCGGGTTGCTGTTCGCGTACGATTTCATGCGTTGGCAGCGGGCAAAAAAAGGGCCGTCCCAATCCGGGGCGGCCTCTAAGGGTGCGCGACGGCGCCGCGCATTTGGGGGAATCGTCGATCCGGATTCAGAACGCGTCGAAGGTCTTGCTGACCTCAATGCCGATCAGGTGTGCGTTGGCTTGGTAATCGCCGGCGATGGCCGTGGTGCCATTGATCTCCGGGCCACTGCCTGAATAGGGCCGAGAGCCGCTGTAGTCGCGGTCCTTAAACATCACGAACATATAGCCGGCCTCTAGTTGCCAGCCGTCCGCGAGGCCATGGCTGACACCGATGCTGAACAGATTTCGGTCGTTGTCCGGAACCCGGGCGCTGAAGTACTCGTCATCCTGCGCCGTCTCGTCGTACGAGTAGCCGAACCGCAATTGGGTTCGATCGAGTAGCTGGTAGGTGATGCCGAGCCGGAACGCATTCGCATCCTCCCAGTTGTTCGTGTCCTGGATCAGGGTGCTTCCGTTGAGGTCGCCGGTGACCTTGATCTCCTCGAATTCGCTCCAGCCCGTACGTGCCCAATCCAACTCGACCGCGATTCTGGGGCTGATTTCGTAGCGCGCGCCAATGGTGAGGCGCCAGGGAAGGTCGAGGTCGAGTTCTGCGCTCTGGCTCGGCGGCAAGATCCCCAGCAGGACCATCGTGCTGTCGAGCGAGGTAAAGCTGCCGTCGATTTTCACGGTCGCGGCGGAGTGGTAATTAATACCCGCGCTAAACGCGTCTTTTGTGTACAGCGCGCTCAGATTGAAACCCCAGCCAGACCCGTCTCCACTCAGTTTGGTAATGGATGAATCCAGTTGTGCGGATTTGGCCCAATAGATGTCGGCGCCCGCGGACAGGGCCAAGTTGTCATTGACACGGTAGGTTGCGGTGGGCGTGAAGTCGATGATCTCCAGCTTGCTGCGGGTTGGCTGCGGACTGAGGGGGATCGTCGTTCCAGGCGCAAACGGGGGCGGCAGTGGGGCGGTCCCCGTCAACGGTGGAAACGTGCCCGTATCCCACTTGGTCTCAAGACCGAATGGCGCGGTGACGCCGAGCCCTGCGGACCACTGATCGTTGATTCGCACTGCCGCTTGGCCAATTGGCGGTACGATCCAATCGGAGCCGCTGCTGTCATTCTTGCCGCTTCCGGTCTTGACCGAGAAATTCGGGTTGACGAACAGGGCGCCGATCGCCAACGAACTCTGTTCGTGAAATGCCATCGCGGCCGGGTTATAGGGGAAGGCGCCAAGCTCATCCGGGTTTGCGACCATGGCATTCGCCGTACCGAGACCGGCAACCGAGAGCTCCGGAAGTGCAAATCCCTCGGCATGGCCGATAGAGATACCCGCCAGCGCCAGCATGGTGGCCGCCGAGAGTTGGGAGAGGGCGAGTGACTGTACCTTCATGCGTCCGGCCTCCGCGCATTTGCCGTGGTTGTCGCCAAACCGACGTCTTGTGACGTCTAATCCAGCTCGTGGTAACAATACGCCATATTGTTGCGTCTTTCTAGATTTTTGTTGCGCAATCCTCAGAAAATGGTTGATCTGCAACATGTGGTCGAATCATCGCAAATCGCGAGTCCGCTCACTGGACTGCGATTCCTCGGTCTTGTGCGTCGATAGGCCAACGCCGCCGCCATGTGCTATAAGCTAAATTTATTGGATTTCGAACGAGGCCCGGCCCATGGCTGACCGACGACTTCAGGTCTTCCACACAGTGGCGCGCCTGTTGAGTTTCACGAAGGCCGCGGAGTCGCTCCACATGACGCAGCCCGCGGTCACCTTCCAGGTTCGTCAGCTTGAGGAGCAGTTCAACACCCGGTTGTTTGACCGCACCCACAATCGCATCAGCCTCACCGACGCGGGCAGCCGTGTATTTGAGTATGCCGATCGCATTTTCGAGCTCTACGCGGAGATGGAAAATGGCGTTCGCGAGATCACAGGCGAGATCAGCGGCGCGCTTACCATTGGCGCGAGTACCACAATCGCCGAATATATGCTTCCAACGCTGCTTGGGGACTTCAATGCCCGCTATCCGGATGTCTCGATCCATCTGAAGGTATCCAATAGCGAGGGTATCGTTTCGATGGTGGAGAACAACGCCATCGATCTCGGCGTCGTCGAATCGCCAGTTGGCAACAAAAATCTTGTCGTGGAGACCTGCAAGCAGGATCAATTGGTGGCGATCGTTCCGCCAGGGCATCCGCTAGCGGGTGGTGGTGCGATTCCGTTTAGCGATCTTCTTGCGTATCCCTTCATCTGTCGCGAGGAGGGTTCCGGTACGCGTGAGGTCATCAATGACTATCTCGGCGGCCTTCCTGCTTGCGCCGCCGGACTCAAGGTCGCTATGGAGCTTGGTAGCCCCGAGGCCGTGAAAGGAGCCGTCGAGGCGGGCATGGGCGTTTCGGTCGTCTCCAAGGCAACGGTGCAAAAAGAGCTGCGTCTCGGAACGCTCGTGACGCGCACGCTGAACCCTCCTCTGTTTCGACCGTTCTCATTCGTGCATCAGAAGCAAAAGTTTCGCATGCGTGTGATGGAAGAACTGCTGGAATTCGCGCGCGCTTATTGCAAGAGTCAGCCGGATTGAACGCTGCGGCTCCGCCGGGGGGGGCCCGGCTTCGCCTCCGGGGGGGGCGGCTGCGCCTGAGGGGGGGGTCCGGCTTCGCCTAATGGCCGAACTCTGATACTGTCGTGCAACCATTGATTTAATGCGTTTTGCACAAGATGCCGCCCGCACTCGCGTCGTTGAGGCACACCGAATTCCGATCTGCCGATGAGCGGCGGCTTGCCCGGCTTTATCGGGGGCTTGATGCGCAGTCGCGCCAGACGCTCGTGACTTTCGCCGAGTTTCTGTCCGAACGCTCCGCCGAGTCCAAAGCGGCGCCGGAAGCGCCGATTGAGCCGGTCCACGAACCCCGACGACCTGGTGAAACGGTGGTCGCCGCAATCCAGCGCTTGCGGCGGACCTATCCGATGTTGGATGCTGGTGCCATGCTCGACCAGGCGTCGTCCTTGATGGCCGCGCATGTTCTGCAAGGCCGAGCTGCCGAGGCCGTCATTGACGAACTTGAGGCGGTCTTCGCGGAGCGTTTCCACAAGCAGCGTAATAACCCCGCCTGAGCCCATTCCGCGGTCCGGACTGCGGGACGGCGCGCGTGCAGATCCAGCTCAGGATGCCCATCCAATCTGACAACAACGAAGCCACCCCGATGCAGTTCCTGGCCCAGTGGTTCCGCCGCTACTTCTCTGACCCCCAAGTTATCTTTCTTGCGGTATTTCTGCTGACGCTGTTCGCCATCGTCTTGACCATGGGTCAGATGCTGACACCGGTGCTGGCAAGTATCGTCATTGCCTATCTGCTCGAGGGGATAGTCGGCGCGCTGGAGCGTCGTGGCTGGCCGCGGTTGGCGAGCGTGATAGTCGTATTCGTGCTGTTCATGTTGTTCGTCGCATCGGTCTTGCTTGGGGTGCTGCCCCTGGTGTTGCGTCAGGTTTCGGATCTGGTGCAGCAGTTACCATCGATGCTGACCCAGGGGCAACAAGCATTGATGCGGCTACCCGAGCGGTATCCGGAGTTGATCACGATCGACCAGATCGACGAGGTGATCAACGCAATTCGGCGCGAGATTGGCAACTACGGACAGCAGATACTGTCGGTGTCGCTCTCGTCGGTGGTGGGTGTCATC
>JBATTL010000627.1:0-4094 GCA_049670525.1 Thiohalocapsa sp.
CCTTGAAAGTCGTCGCCCAATTCGAGGCCAAAGCCACGAGCGCCCTCCCCGAGCAGTAGATGGGCCTGATAGAACAGGGTCCCCTGGCCAAGAAACTCTCGGATTCCGCCGAGCGCCATTAGCACCAGCGTAAAGCCCAGACCCATCGCCAGGCCGTCGACGATGGCACGGTCGAGACTGGTCTTGGATGCAAAGGCCTCAGCGCGGCCGATGATGGCGCAGTTGGTGACGATCAGCGGAATGAACAGACCGAGTACCAGATAGAGTTCGTAAAGATAGGCCTGCATGCTGAGTTCCACCGCCGTGACGAATGAGGCGATGACCAACACGAACACCGGCAGGCGTACCTCGGGTCGAACCAGGTTTCGAATCAGGGAAACGGTCGCATTGGACAGAACCAGTACCGTCGTGGTCGCAAGCCCCATACCGAGGCCGTTCGTGGCCGTGGTGGTGACCGCCAACAGCGGACACAACCCGAGCATCGCGACCAGCGCCTGATTGTTGCTCCAAAGACCATCCCCGATGATCGAACCGAAACCCTTCTCCGCCATCAGCACGCCTCCTCGACCGCTGTGCGCGTCACGGCCGAGTCTTGCCCAGGCAACGGAATCCGCACCGCCGTGGTCTGGACCGCCGTATCTGGGATCGCCTGCTTCGGGACCGCCTGACTGGGAATAGGATCGCTCGGCACCGGTTGGGCTGGAACCGGTGCACTGTCCACGGGTTCACTGCCAATGGCGGGCGCATTATAGAGTTCATCGCCCTGCTGCTCGACGAACAGCAGCGCGTTCTTCACCGCCTTGACCACCGAGCGCGGCGTGATGGTGGCGCCGGTAAACTGATCAAACTCGCCGCCATCGCGCTTTACCTGCCACTTGTCCGGAAGCGGATCGCCGAGGGACTTGCCGTTGAACTGCGCGATGATCCAGTCGTCTTTCTTCTCGTCGATTTTATCGCCAAGGCCGGGTGTCTCATGATGCTCGATCACGCGCACGCCGCCGAGGCGACCATCGGCGAGCACCGACACGAGCAGCTTGATGGGCCCGGCATAGCCGTCCGGCACGACAGGTCGAAGCACGACCGCGACGCGCTGGTCGCCGTCGCGGACGCGATAGACGTCGGTGACCGGCGCACCGAGTAGGTCTTGGTCGCTCACTTCGATACGGTCGGCCAGGGGATCGTTCTTAAGTCGCCCCGCCGGAACGATGGCTTTGAGCTTGGCCAACATGGCCTCGCGCTGGTTGTGGGAAATGCGTGTGTCGGTCATCGCGTGGGTGGCCGTCACCAGACCGACACCGCCAACCGCAAAGCTGCTTAGGATGAACGCCGCAATCAGTATGGATGCATTCTTCATGGTTCCGACTGCTCCGGAGGTCCGAGCATAGACAATGGCATTAGGCGCGTCCGCGCTGACCGAACACCCGCGGTTGCGTGTATTGATCGATCATCGGGGCGGCGATATTGAGCAGTAGCACGCCAAACGCGACCGCATCCGGGTAGCCGCCCCAGGTACGAATGATGTAGACCACCGCTCCAATCGCAGCGCCGTAGATGAATTGTCCGCGCCGAGTGGTGCAAGCGCTAACCGGGTCGGTGGCGATGAAAAACGCACCCAACACGGCCGCTCCGGACAAGAGATGAAATGCCGGATTCGGATGCGTCTGGGGATCCAGTAACCAGAACAACGCCGCCATGACAAGCAGTCCCGCCAGAAATGACAAGGGGATGTGCCAGGTGATCACCCGCCGCCAGAGCAGGAACAGGCCGCCCACGAGAAACCAGCCGGCGACCCATTCCCAACCGCGGCCGCCAAAACTACCCCAGAGAGGGCTCTGGCGGATCTCGTCGATGACAAACCCCTGATCGATCAGTGTCCGCATCTCATCGAGCGGTGTCGCGGCGGTAATGGCATCCCAGGTCAGACTCGGCGGTGTCGCGCCGGTGAAGATCAGCCGAGCGGAGTCCATGAAAGAGAGCGTCGCCAGATCTCGCGCCTGAAGAAGATCCGGCACGTCGGGCGGCAGCCAACTGGTCATCGCCACCGGATAGGAAATCAGCAGGAACACATAACCGGCCATGGCCGGGTTGAACGGGTTGTAGCCAATGCCGCCGAAGAGCTGCTTGACGATGATGATGGCGAACAGTATCCCGAGCAGCGTCATCCACCAGGGCAGCGCGGGCGGCACCGTCAATGCGAACAACAAGGCCGTGACCACGGCACTGTAGTCGCCGATGACCGGCAACGCCGGTCGCCCCCTTAGCTTCACCATCAGCGCCTCGGCGGTGACGGCAAAGACGGTCGCCAGCCCCATGTTGATCAGGACTCCCCAACCGAAGAACCAGATCAGGGCCAACGCACCGGGCACCAGCGCCAGACAGACCTGCAACATGACCCAATCGACGCGGTTGATTCGCGCGCTGTGGGGGGACGAGACGATCGCCGCGGCCATCAACGCTGTTCCTCGCCTATGGGCTCGGGCTTCTGGATAGCGCATTCGCGCGGGGCGTCTCCGGCCTCTGGGACGGCTTCTGGGACGGCCGGTGCGACGGACTCGGCTGCAGCATTGCTGGCGACAACTGTTTTCTTTGCCGCCGCCCGCTTGCGCGCCGCATCAATGGCATCTTTCTTCGGATCTGAGCTGCCGCCCGCGGCGCCCCCCTTAGCGGCAATTGCCTCCTTCTTTTTACGCAAATTGGCCTTGCGTTCGCGCTCCAGACGCTCCAGTCGTGCCTCGCGGGCCGCGTGCCGCTCGCGGGCGTGCTCGGAAGCGCGTTTCTCGCGCTCGCGCGCCCAACTTTCGGTCTTCGCGAAACGGTAGTACTGCACCAGCGGAATGTGGGACGGGCAGACATGGGCGCAGCAACCACATTCGATACAGTCGAACAGGTGGTAATCCTGGACCTTGTCGAGATCCTTGGCCCGCGCGTGCCAATACATTTGCTGCGGCAGCAGATTCACGGGACAGACCTCGGCACACCGACCACAGCGAATGCAGGCGAGAGGCTCGCCAGGATCCGGCGACTCTTCGCCCGCCAAGGCCAAAATGCAGTTTACCGCCTTAGTGATGGGTACGGCGTCGGAGTCGATCCCAAAGCCCATCATGGGCCCACCGACAACGAGCTTGGCCGGCCCGCAACGGTAGCCACCACTCGCCTGCACCAGATCCGACGCAGCGGTTCCCACCCGAACCCGATAGTTGCGCGGATGAGCCAATGCACGACCGGTGACGGTGACAAGTCTTTCGACCAGTGGCCGCCCCCGCAGCACCGCATCGGCAACAGCATTAGCAGTACCAACATTTTGGCAGACGATACCGATCTGCGCGGGGATACCGTGCCGCGGCACCTCTTTGCCCGTCAAGATCTTGATCAGCTGCTTTTCACCGCCACTGGGATACAGGGTCGGAATCTTGATCACCTGGACACGAACGCCCGACTCGCCTGCTGTCATCTTGCGGGCCACGGCTTGCCGCATCGCCAGGATGGCCTCGGGCTTGTTGTCTTCGATGCCGACCAGACAGCGGTTGGCGCCGAGCACATGCAGCATGATGCGAATACCGTCGACGACGTCGGCGGCATGTTCGCGCATCAGGAGGTCATCGCAGGTGATATAGGGCTCGCACTCGACCCCATTGATGATCAATGTATCGATGGGCTGATCGGCGCCGGGGTTCAGCTTCACATTGGACGGGAAGGACGCACCGCCCATGCCAACAATGCCGCTGTTGCGGATGCGGTCGCGCAGTGTCGCGGCATCGGTCCGCGGAAAGTCGACGATGGGTGACGGCAACTCGGCCCACTGATCCGCGCCATCAGTCTCGATCACCACGCTCATGGCCTGCAGACCAGACGGGTGTGCCACCGGACGCGGCTCGATGGCGCGGACCACACCGGAACTCGAGGCATGGACGGGCGCGCTGATGTAGCCCTGGGACTCACCGATGACCTGCCCCTTCAGCACGCGATCCCCGATGCGGATACAGGGTCGCGCGGGTGCGCCGATGTGTTGTTGTAGCGGAATGACCAATTGCACCGGCAGCGGAGCATCCAGCGCCGCTTCGCGATTCGACAGATGCTTCTCGTCAGGCAGGTGC
>JBATTL010000628.1:0-4156 GCA_049670525.1 Thiohalocapsa sp.
GCGGACCACGAAGGCCACGGAGACCAGGCAAGCGAGGATGCGCATGATGACCACGGAGGCCAAGACGACCACCAAGGCCACGACGAGCATGGGGGCGGCGACGAGCACGCGGAGGGCGTGGTGTCCGTCACGCCCGAGGTCTTGCGCGAGTTCGATATCGCGCTGGCCGAAGCCGGCCCCGGCATCCTGCAAGAGGAGGTGGTCCTACCTGGCGAGATCAAGTTCAACCGCGAGCAATTGGCCTATACGACGCCCCGCTATGTCGGGACGATCACCTCCATCAAGGCCCGTCTCGCTGATCAGGTGCGGGCGGGTCAGGTGCTGGCCACCCTCGAGAGCACGGAGACGCTGCGACCGTTCGAGGTCACGGCGCCGTTCGACGGCACCATCGTCGCCTACGAGATCACCCCGGGAGAAACGGTCGAGGCGGGCAAGCCGCTGTTCACGGTGGCCGACCTGTCCGCGGTCTGGGCCGACCTGCAGATCTACCAACGCGACCTGAACAAGATCCGCCGTGGGCTGCCTGTCACCATCGTCAACGGGCATGGAGGGCCGAGCTTCAAGGGGACCATCAGCTACATCGCGCCGACCATCGATGAGCATACACGCACCGGTTTGGCGCGGGTCATCGTCGACAACAGCAGCGGCGAATGGCGCCCCGGCCAATTCGTCAAGGGAACCGTCACTACCGAGGAGCACACGGTCGATATCGCCATCCCGCGCACCGCCGTGCTGACCGACGAGGGTCAGACCGTCGTGTTCGTGCAGACCAACCAGGGGTTCGCGCCGCGACCCGTCGTGCTTGGCAACAGCGATCGCAGGTTCCATGAGGTCAAGGACGGTCTCGCGCCGGGCGAGACCTTTGTCGCGCGAAATGCCATCTCGCTCAAGGCGGAGATGGGCAAGGGCGCCTTTGGCGGCCACGTCCACTGAGCAAGGAGGCCAATCGAATGTTGGAGAAACTGATCGATATTGCCCTGGGTAACAAGCTGGTGGTGGTTCTGCTGACCATCGCCGTGGTCGCGGGTGGTTACTGGAGCTACCAGAAGCTGCCAGTCGACGCCTTCCCGGATGTCTCGCCGGCGCTCGTGCAGGTGTTCACCCTGACCTCGGGGCTGGGTCCCGAAGAGGTCGAGAAGTTCGTCACCTTTCCGGTGGAGGCGGCCATGAGCGGCCTGCCCAAGGTGGAGGAGATCCGTTCGGTCTCCAACTTCGGGCTCTCCGTCGTCAGCGTGTACTTCGAGGAGGGGACCGACATCTATTTCGCCCGGCAGGTGGTCGGCGAGCGCTTGTCCGAGGCTCGTGAGGCCATTCCCGACGGCTTCGGCGAGCCGGAAATGGGGCCGATTGCGACCGGCCAGGGCCTGGTGCTCTACTACAACCTAATCGACACGAACGGGCAATACAGCCTGGAGGAGCTGCGCACCCTCCAGGACTGGGTCGTCAAATTCAATCTGCAAACGGTGCCTGGGGTCACCGAGGTGCTCGGGATCGGCGGCTTCGTCAAGCAGTTCCAAGTCAATATCGACCCCGACGCCCTGTTGCGCTTCAAGGTCCCGCTGAGCGAGGTCATCGCGCGCATCGAGGCCAACAACCAAAACGTCGGCGGGCAGTTCCTCGAGCGCAACGGCGAGATGTTCATCCTGCGCTCGCAAGGACTGGCCAGCGACATCCGCGACCTCGAGCGCATCGTCATCACCCATGAGGACGGCACGCCGATCTACCTCGAAGATGTTGCCGCGGTCGAGGTCGGCGGCGAGATCCGCCAAGGCATGCAGACCCGCAACGGCCGCGAGGAAGTGGTCTCCGGCATGGTCGTCAAGCTCTACGGCACCAATTCGTCCACCGTCATCGAGGCGGTGGAGGCGAAGCTCGAGGAGATCGAAAAGGCCTTGCCGGACGGCGTCGTGATCGACCCCTATTACCAGCAGAAGACGCTGGTGCAGGCGTCGGTGGACACCGTCACTGGCGCCCTGCTGCAGGGGGTCGGTCTGGTGGTGCTGATTCTGCTGGTGTTCATTGGCGGTTTCCGCCCCAGCATCGTCGTGGCGCTGGCGATTCCGTTCTCCGTCCTGTTCGCCGTCATCGCCATGTACGACTTCGGCATCTCGGCGAACCTGATGTCGCTCGGCGGGCTCGCCATTGCCATCGGCATGATGGTGGACGGGACCATCGTCATGGTGGAGAACGCCGACCGCCTGCTGCGCACCGGCGCTTCCAACGAGCCGAAGGTCCACGTCATCGCGCGCGCCTGCAAGGAAGTGGTCAAGCCGATCACCTTTGCCATCCTGATCGTCGTGCTGGTGTTCATTCCGTTGTTCACGCTGCACGGTGTCGAGGGCAAGATGTTCCGCCCGCTCGCCTACACGGTCGCGCTGGCGATGTTCGGCTCGCTAATCTACGCGCTGATCGGCGCGCCCGTCTACGCTGCCCTGTTCATGGGCAGGCCTCGCACTCATACGAAAAGGTCAAAGGCAGACCGGGCCAGCCTGGACAGCGTCGATCCGGACGCTGAAGCCGGGGACGGCGCCCGCGCGAACTGGCTGCTGCGGGTGCTGGTGGCGCTCTACCGGCCGCTGGTCTCCGTGTTCGTGCGGTTCCGAGCCTTGGCGGTGATCCTGGCGATGCTGCTGCTGGGCGTCGGCGCCGCGATCTTCCCCAAGCTCGGCGCCGAGTTCACCCCACGCCTGCTTGAGGGCGACATCATCGCCAACCTGACCATGGCCCCCTCGGTGTCGTTGGAAGAGACCAAACGCAACACCCTGATCGCGGAGCGGCGGCTGCTCGAAATCCCCGAAATCGAGCAGGCCGTCTCGCGCATCGGCCGCGGCGAGGTCGGCGCCCACGCCGACCCGATCAACACCGTCCACATGATGGTGGTGCTCAAGCCCGAGTCGGACTGGCGTGCCGGCTTCACCCAAGTGGACGTGGAGAACGCCATGCGCGAGAAGCTCGCGGGCATGCCGGGCGTGCAGGTGAACATGACCCAGCCGATCCAGCTCTCAGTAGACGAGCTGATCGGCGGCACCAAGGCGCAGCTCGCGATCAAGCTGTTTGGCGCGGACCTGGACCTGCTCAAGGCCAAGGGCGAGGAGATCGCGGCCGTCGTGCGCGACGTCGAGGGTGCCGCCGACGTCCAGGCCGGTCAAGTGATCGGCTCGCCGCAAATCGTCGTGCATCCCGACCGCGAGGCCATCGCCCGTCACGGGCTCAATCTCGCCGAGGTGCAGCAGTTGATCGAGGCGGCCGTGGGCGGTGTCGAGGCGGGCCAAATCTACGCGGGCGTGCAACGCCATGACATCTACGTCCGCTACCAACAGGACGCCCGCGACACCGTGGAGGACATAGGCCACCTCATCGTCCAGACCAAGGAGGGCGCGCTGTTGCCGCTGGACGAGCTGGCGCGAATCGAGGAGATCGTCGGTCCGCGCCAGATCGTGCGCGAGAACAACCAACGCTATCTGGAGGTGCAGGCGAACGTGGTCGGCCGCGACATCGGCGGCTTCGTCGAAGAGGCGCAGGCGGCCATCGATGCCGAAGTGGCTTTGCCGCCAGGCTATCTGGTGTCCTGGGGCGGGCAGTACGAGCTGCAGCAGCAGGCCAACCAGCGCCTCGCCATCGTGGTGCCGATCACCCTCGCGCTGATCGCCCTGCTGCTCTATGTCTCCTTCGGCTCGATCAAGAACACCGCGCTGATCCTGCTCAACATCCCGCTGGCGCTGGTCGGCGGGATCGTCGGGCTCTGGCTCGCCGGTGAGAACCTCTCGGTGCCCTCCAGCATCGGCTTTATTGCGCTGTTCGGCATCGCGCTGGGCAACGGCATGGTGCTGTTGACCTACCTGAACCGGCTGCTGCGCGAGGGCCGACCGATCGATGAGGCCAGTATCGAGGGTGCCTGCCTGCGGGTGCGTCCGGTGCTGATGACCGCGGGCACCACCTTGCTCGGCCTGCTGCCGTTGCTGCTGGCGACCGGCACCGGAAGCGAGGTGCAACGGCCGCTCGCGACGGTGGTCATCGGCGGCCTCGTCTCCTCGACCATTCTCACGCTGCTGGTGCTGCCGGCGCTCTACAAGTGGTTCGCCATCGACCCCAACCAGGAGAGCTAGATCGCGATGAAAGAGATCAAGGCCTATATCAAGGCGTTCAAGCGCGAGGA
>JBATTL010000629.1:0-5598 GCA_049670525.1 Thiohalocapsa sp.
GTTCATGCGTATCTCCTTCGTTGGCGGAAACCTTGGCGGCCTCACGCAGGGTTTGGGGCGTCATCGATGTTGGCGCCGATGATGCCCCGATAAAGGCGGAGCACGGCACCCCGCTTACGAGGCGGGAATTACTCGCTCGCCGGGTTCTTGTGCATCGCCTCTTCCAGCTTCTTGATGTCCTCGGGCGTCAGCTTCGGCCGGTCTATGGTCAGCGTCAGCTTGGCTAGCTTGCCGGTACACTTGAACGGTGGCTGATAATCTCTGTCATCCACGCCGGTCAGGGTATCGGCGCCCACGTCGAAGTTCTCGTCCCATTGCAGCGTCAGCGGGATCGTCTTCGCCAGCGTGATCTTCGCGACCTCTTTGCCGTCGACCTTGAGCACCCCGGTGCCGCTGCGTCCGAGTCCGGATGTACTCGCGAACGCCAGCGTGCCGGCGCCCAGACCGTCGTACTTGAAGTCGTATTCGAGCACGTGCGTGCCGGGGGTCAGTGCCTCCGGGCCTTCCCACTTGACGCGCTTGAGATCGAGCAGGTTCCAGGTGTACACCGGCTTGCCCTTCAGCAGATAGAAGCCGTAGCCGCCGAAGCGCCCGCCCTGGGTCACGATCATGCCTTCGGCGCCGCCCTCCGGGATCTCGACCTCGGCCTTGATGTTGTAGGACGCGGCCAGAACGCTCGGTGCGTCGCCGTTGGGGGTACCGATCATCTCGCCCGAATAGGTGAAGACGTTGCGGCCTGCTGTGAGGCTCGGGCGCGGCGCCACCAGGCGGGTGAACTTGGCCGCATCCAGTGGCAGGACTTGGTTCCTCTCCGCTTCCTTCCAGAACAGGGCCACCATCCCCTTCAGCTTCTCCGGATATTTCGCGGCCACGTCCTCGTACTGGGTCCAGTCGTTACCCATGTCGTACAGCTCCCAGGGATAGCCCGCTGGATCGGTCGGGGCCGCACCAGCACTGTTCCACGGCGGATCGACGACCTTGGAGCTGGCGATCCAGCCGTCGTGGTAGATCGCGTGGTCTCCGGCCACCTCGAAGTACTGGGTCTTGTGGGTCGAGGGCGCGTCGGCGTTTGCCTTGTCGAAGGTGTAGAACATGCTCACGCCTTCGATGGGTTTCTGCTCCAGGCCATCCACCACTTTCGGGGCGGGGATGCCGGTCGCTTCGAGGATGGTCGGCACGATATCGATGACGTGGTGGAACTGCCAGCGGATGCCGCCCTCGTCGTCGATGTGACCGGGCCAGGAAATGGCCATGCCCTGCTTGGTCCCGCCGAAGTGCGACGCGATCAGCTTGGTCCAGGAGAACGGCGTGCTGAAGGCCCAGGTCCAGGGAACCGCCATGTGCGGATAGGTCAGGTCTGAGCCCCAGACGTCGTAGAAGTCCTTGAGCTGGGCCTCGACCGGCACATGGACGCCCTGCACCGCGGCGACCTCGTTGGGCGTGCCGAGCATGGTGCCCTCGGCGCTGTTGCCGTTGTCGCCGCTGATGAAGATGATGAGCGTGTTGTCGAGCTTGCCCATGTCCTCGACCGCCTGGATCACGCGGCCGATCTCATGGTCGGTGTAGGCCGCATAGGCCGCGAAGACCTCCACCTGGCGGATGAACATCCTCTTCTCGTCGGCCGAGAGCGTGTCCCATTCCTTGAGCATGTCCTTGGGCCAGGGCGTCAGCTTCGCGTCCGGCGGGATCACCCCGAGCCGCTTCTGATTGGCGAAAATGGTCTCGCGCAGCTTGTTCCAGCCCTCGTCGAACAGATGCATGTCGCTGATCTTTTTGATCCACTCCGGCGTCGGGTGGTGCGGCGCGTGGGTGCCCCCCGGCACGTAGTAGACGAAGAACGGCTGTTCGGGGCTGAGGGCGTCGATGCGTTTCATCCAGTCGATGGCGTCATCCGCCTGAGCGGTGGTCAGGTTCCAGCCAGGGTTGTCCTGGAAGGGGTAGATCTGGGTGGTGTTGCGAAACAGATTCGGCTGCCACTGGTTGGTGTCGCCGCCCACGAAGCCGTAGAAGTAGTCGAAACCCATGCCGGTGGGCCACTGATCGAAGGGCCCGGCCTGGCTGGCCTGGAAAGCCGGTGTGTTGTGGTCCTTGCCGAACCAGGAGGTGCGGTAGCCGTTGTCCTTGAGGATCTTGCCGATGGTCGCCTTGTCCCGGGTCATGATGCTCTTGTAGCCGGGGAAGCCGGTCGCCGTTTCCGAGACGGTGCCAAAGCCCATCTCGTGATGGTTGCGTCCGGTGATCAGAGCCGCCCGCGTGGCTGAGCACACCGCCACTGAATGGAAGTTGGTGTAGCGCAGGCCGTTGTTGGCGATGCGATCGAGCGCCGGCGTCGGGATCACGCCGCCGAAGGTGCTGGGGAGCGCAAATCCCTGGTCGTCGGTCATGATAAGCAGCACGTTGGGCGCACCCTTGGGCGGCACCACGCTCGGGGGCCACCAGGGTGTCGAATCGATCGCGTTGCGCTGGATCTTGCCACCGAACTTGTATGGCGGGGGTGGCGGCAGCTGCTCGCCGCTGATCGTCGTGGTGGCGCTGGGGGAGCCGAGCACGCCGGTGACTTGCAACGCGCCGGCCGCTGCTCCTTCCCCGACCGAGGAGATCGCCAGCTTCTGGCCGACACCGATGACGTCGGAGTCGAGCTTGTTGCGGTCCTTCAACTCGGCGACCGTGACGCCGAAGCGTTCGGCGATCTCGGACAGGTCGTCGCCCTTGACGACCTCATAGGTACCGGCGGCGGAATCGAATGCCCCCTCGGCGTGGTGGCGCGGTCCGCTGTCAGCGGCCACAATGCTGCCGGCCGCGAGGCAGCATAAGACCGCTAACGCGATCGTCAGGCGCCGGAATCCAAGCGACGCCCGTTTCAAGAACTTGGGATTCATCTCTGTTGGTTCTCCTGGTGCGTGGTCCGTCGAAGTAATCAGGACTCGACCCGCGTCAAAACCGACCGATGCCGCGGCAGCACTCTTAATCGACGGGCTTCACCGGCGGTGGCGTCCAGCTGCCGTCGAGGATCGACGGCGGCGTCTCCAGTGGTGCGTAGATGCGCATCACCAGCACGAACTTGCCCTTCGGTGCGGGCAGCCAGTTCGCCTCCTTGTCCTTGCCTGGGGAGTCCGCCTGGATGTACAGCTCCACGGAGCCGTCCGGGTTGGCGATCAGGGGATCGCGTTTGGCCAGGTCGTAGCGGTTGATCTGGTTGGGCACGAAGAAGAAGTCGGCGTCGTAGAGGGTCAGCGACCAGAAGGCCGCGGCCGGCGGCATCTGGCCCTTCTCGAAACGCATCACGTAGTTGTGCTTGGCGCCGTCGTAGTCGTCCCCGTTCGGGTCCTTCTGCGAGAGCGGATAGACGGCGTCCTGCGGGCGGTTCCAACCGGGGCCGAGCAGGTTGGCCATGCCGCGCAATAGATAGTCGGTGCCGAAGTCGCCGACGCCACGGGTGAAGTACAGCCAGCCGTTGGTGGTCGGCTGGCGCTTCAGGTGCAGCCCCATTTCCAGGACCGCGAGCTTGGGCACCAACCTGATGGCTTCGCGGTCGATCAAGTCGAGCTTGCTCGGGTCAAAGGCCTGTCCGGGGACCAGTCCGATCTTCGCCATCTGCGCGACCATCGGCGCGTCCTGCGGCGTCGGCGGGTTGGTCTTCATGAGATCGGCGAGGCGCTCGAAGTGGGCGTACGCGTCCATGCCGTTGACCTGCTTGCGCACCGCGGTCTTCATGTCGAAATCGGGAGCGACGACGCCCGGAGGCGGGGTGTAGGGCCTGCCGTAGGCGCTGAGCGGCACCACCGAGAACTGGTCCTGCAGGGCATGGACGGCTTTATAGTCCTCGGGCGTACCGGTGCTGTAGATGCGCCCGAGGACCCACACCATGCCGGTCGCGGACTTGACCTGCGTCACGCCCTCCGGGAGCTCGCCGGACCAGCCCGGACCTGTGATGGCGTAGGTCTGCGCCTTCCCGCCCGTGGTGTAGGTCCCTGCGACGTCGATCACCTCCGACCAGCCGTCCAGGATGGGGGCGATGTAATAGCGGTCCCCCATGTCGGGGATGCTGAAGATCACCGGCTCTCGGGAGACATCGAGCCATGCCTCGGTGTACAGGGTGTCCGCATTGGGGGCGGCGCAGCAGTGGTTGTCTACGGCGGGATAGGTCCGCATGCGGATCATCTGCCCCATTGGCGCATGCTCCGCATCCGGCACGGCCACATTGGTCTGTTGCATGCGGGCCGTGTCGAAGGTCACCAGGGGGTAACCGTAGATATAGGCGTCGGTGGCGATCTTGATCGCCTCCACCGGGCCAAGCCATTGGGCCTCGTCCGCGGCGGTTGCGAGCGGCGATGCAGCCATGGCGCCAAGGCACAGCCCCATGGCAACCTGCTTGATCGGGTTCATTGGTCTTCTCCAGCAATTAGCGCTTGTCAGGCCCAGTCAATGCGTGTGCGCTTGCGTCACCGGCGGCACCCGCCAACTGCCGTCGAGAATGGACGGAGGCGTTTCCCGCGGCCAATACAACTATTGTGCGCATCGATGTGTCCCGTCGGGCGTAGGCCCGCACCTCAGGTCGCTACGGACGGTGTGATGATCGAGCCGGGCAGCCTCAACGCAAGCCGACCCCGCGAGCACCGCGCCCGACGCCGTGAAAACCACGACCGACACCGCCGCCGACGCCGATCCAGTCAATGAACAACGCGTTTGCGCCGCCCGACTCGGGCATTTCTCCCTCGATCAGCTCGTAGTCGTAGACGAGGTCGTTGCCGTCGACGACCGGATGACTGATCTCGACAACGGTCAGGGTGTTGCCGGCGCCTTCCCCGTCATAGAGCGACAACGTGGCGTTAGGCGGATCAGTGCTGAAGTTGTTCGGGCCAGCGCCCGCCTTCCATTCGTCCAGGTAGGCTGACATCGGGAGGTGCCCCGCAATACGCACCGGGCGATCCGAGAAATAGACCGTCTGTTTGGCGACGTCGACAAGGCGCAGCTTGGTGTCGTCGCTCCGCAAGGCATCGGCAGTCTGCACAAACATCAGTTGCGCCTCGGGCCGTTTGTGTTCCTTGTGCTCCACCGCGGTTGCCGAGGAGAGGGCAAGAAATAGTGGGGTGGCTGCTGTCATCAGCAGGGCGGCGGTCATCAACTTGCGTGTTGCAATCATTGGTCAAACACTCCGGTTGGGATCCGCTTCCGGGTCAGGAGCAAATCGAGTGATGATGGGGATGGCGCGATTCCCTGTTGGGATCAGGGAGCGACCGGCGGGTGGTGTGAACTGTTCGCATTCTGACGCACCGCCGGGGCTCGGGTTTGGCATTTCGCGACAACCTGACGCCCTGATCCATCGCGGGCAATTCGGGGGCAGTGCGTGTGACTCAACTCGTTGACGTGGCGAGCGTCGGCCGTCACTGCGACTGGGGACCGTTGCCGGCAATCGGCCATCGTCTGCCATTGGAAAATAGCCTGGAAAATAGTGGAAAATAGGGACAGACCAGAATGGTACTAAGATAAGCGAGATGGCATTGCGGCAGTCCGGATAGTCGCTTGATTCAACGTTGTTTTCTCGGGTGGCCATGTTCGCGGACCTCAGCACGAGCGGCCTTTCTCGGTTTGGTCAGC
>JBATTL010000630.1:0-2882 GCA_049670525.1 Thiohalocapsa sp.
GTGCTGGAGGATGCCTGCGCCCAGGCGTTGGCCTTGGTCAGGGCGTCGATACCGGACAACTCCTTGATGTAGCCGAACTTGGACGGCGAATAGATGGCGCTCTGCAACGCCAGCACGAATGTCATCGCGAATGCCGGCCAGAATAGCCCCAGGTAGTAACAGGCCGTGATCGCAAGGGTGATGCCTACCGCGACCCAGGCGCTGATACGCATGACGCGGTTCTTGGGCCAGCGGTCGGCGAGGTATCCGGAAGGTGTGAAGAGCAGAATGAAAGGCAGCAGTATCAGGGCATTGACGATTGAGGTGAGCCAGATCTGCTCCGGTCCGTCGTAGGCCTTGAACAGCGTGTTCTGGATGATGATCTTATGGCCGAGATCCACAAAGGAGTTTAGAAACACCACGACCACGAACGGAACAAAGCCGGCGATACGCGTCAACTTGGTCATGGCTCGATTTCCTGGGATCTCCGGGCGATGCGATCCAGCATTCTAACGCCGCATCCGCCGGCTGTTGCCGATGGGATGGGTCGCTTAAACCGAGCTGATGTTGGCGACATGAGGGGTTGGGAGGTCTCAACTGCTGATCGGGCGCGCCGATTGAGGCCTGGGTATCGACCTGCTCAACGATCAGCACCGGGAGCACGCGGCAGTTGGGCGACTCGACTCAGTTAAAGCGCCTGGTTCTGCACGGCACCTGCGCCGGCTTAACCGCGGTCGCCAGCACATAGTCCAGTCCGCGATAGACGCTGGCGGCCTCAAATCGGAGCGCCATGCGGGCCGGGAGGCGGGCAACGGGGTGCAATCGGTGCAGCGCTTCAGGGTGTTCGATCAGGAATTGGTGCAATGGCGCGTAGACATGGTCGCGGATTGATCTGATCCGGATCTGTTCAAAGCCAGCCATTGCGAGTTTCGAATGGTAGGTGGGACCGGTATAGGCGTTCTCCGGCGGAATTGCGAACTTGCCCGCGACGAGGCCCCAGGAGATGCGCTGTTTGAGGCGCTCTTGAAAGCCGCTGATGCTTGGCATCGGGATAATGTCCGCTAGCACCAGGCGGCCACCCGGACGTAGCACGCGCCAGGCCTCCCGCAGAAATCGTTCACGTGTACGAAAGTGGAACGCGCATTCCAACGCGACCACCTTGTCGACGGACTGGGACTCCAGCCGCATATTGGTGGCTGAACCATGACGCAAGTCGATCTGGCGATCCAGACCCAGGTCGGCCACTCGATGGCGTGCGACGCTTACCTGGGAGTCCGTAATGTTCAGCCCGATAATGCGCTCAGGCTTCAACCTTCGCGCCCACAGGATGTCCTGATCGCCGAAGCCAAAGCCGACGTCGAGCACGGTGTCCCCAGGCCGCATCTGTGCGTGCTCGCCGACCAGCATTGCCAGCGCGTCGCTGGCCTCGTCTAGGTCCGTGGCGTCTCGCCAGTAACCAAGGTTCAGATAAAGGCCTCGAAGGGTCGGCGAATTGGTGGATAACAGGTCATATAGACCAGCGGCATCGAACTCATGAAACGGGTTGCAGAGCCAGTTTACGTAGCTCAGGGATTCACGAACCGGGTGAGTGCCGACGGCGTCGTGGGGCATGTTGTTCTCCGGGGCCAAGTTGCTTGGACGATGGGGGCGGGCGCCCCGAAGTGCGAGAGGGTGCTTGCGTCCCGGCGTGTTTTCACCATAAATGCGCGGGTGTCGGACGGTGAATGCGCGGGCGATGTCCGTCCCGCCCCGCCGGCACCGCGTCAACCCGCAAGGAGATGATGATGGCAACAACTCGCTACACTTTGGCGCAACGCCTGCTGCATTGGCTGATTGCGTTGATCGTGTTCGGCCTCCTGGCCATTGGTCTGACCTTCATGTCGCTGGGCTACGAAGGCACCGTCAATAGTTTCGGTCAAGAGACCACGAACCAACTCTATACCTACCATAAGAGCTTCGGTATACTATTGTTTATGCTGATGATTCTGCGACTCGCGTTGCGCAGAGCTTCACCGCCACCGCCCTACGATCCTCCACTGACCAGAGCTGTGCGCGTCGTCAGCGGCGGCACGCATCTGCTGCTGTACCTGCTGCTGCTCGCTATGCCGATCGGCGGCGCCCTGGCTACCGCGACCGGAGGCTTTCCAGTTCAGTTCTTCAACTTCGAACTGCCCGCGCTACTTCCTAAGAACGAAGCACTGAGCGCGCAGCTCTTCCAGCTGCATGGGATCGGGGGTCTGATCGTGCTTGCACTGCTGGTGCTGCACATTGGTGCCGCGATCAGGCACTGGAAGCACAGAGACGGCATCACGCGTCGTATCAGCCTTCCCTGAACCTTGCGGCCGCAGCGTCGGCCGCAAGGATTTGCGCTGGCGCGGCCGCTAGCAGCGCTGCAGTGAGTTCGCGCTTCGGTTCGGACAGCGCTCGGGAGGTTTAGGCCGGTCGCGGTGTCCCCCTCAAGGTTGCCGCATCATTTGCATGCGATGCTCCGTTTGTGCGGCGCTGAACTCGCCCGGGCTGACCGTCCCGTTGGCGTCGAGGTCGATGGCTTCGAACGATGGCGCATTGGGCGCGTTGCGCATCGGAAGACCCTGTTGTGCCCGCGTGCGCATGCGCTGGGCGCGAGCGTCGTAGAATTCCTGTTCGCCCAAGGCCCCATCACTGTTGAGATCGAAGTCCGAGAACGCCGGCATGTCCATGCCCTGACCCACTCCAGGTCCGATTCCGGGTCCTCCCGATCCTTGACCGTAGGTCGCGGCACCTTGACTCATGCCGGATCTGCTCCGCATCCGTGCCTGCCGGCCGGCCGCGAATTCGTTCCGTGTCATACGTCCGTCGCCGTCCAGGTCGAAATCGGAGAACGCGGGCGCAGTGGCGGCGCCGCGCATCGGTGCGCCCTGAGC
>JBATTL010000631.1:0-6438 GCA_049670525.1 Thiohalocapsa sp.
GCCCTACTGCGTCATGGCCTGCATGATGCGGGTCTTGGATGTCGGCCCGATCGGTTTGTTGGCCGAGAATCGCTACCCGACCAAGGCCATCGGTCCCAACGATGAGCCGGTGCGCGCGGTCAAGAACTTCGCCAACCCCGAGCTGACCGAGCCTTCGATCGTCTTTGTCGCGCACAGCAAGGGACGGGTCGATAAATGAGTACCGTTCTGGAGCCAGCGCTTGCGCCGGCGCCGGCAGGCGTCGAACGCTTGCGCGCCGAGGTCGCCGATGACCTCTTCACGCTGGCCCTGCTACATGACCAAGAACTGGACCGGGAATTGCTGCTTACCCTTTGGCAAAACTGCTATGAGGACTGGCTCGGACTGACGCTGACCGGGCGGCGCGGCAATGAGGCGCTGGCACTGATACGGCAAGGGCTCACCGATCTGCCAACAGATCCACGCGAAAATACCCTGGACCAACTCGCCGCGGATTACGCGGATATCTATTTGACCTATGGTGTCCGTGCGTCCCCCTGTGAATCAGTCTGGCTCGATGAGGACAATCTCACCCTGCAGGAGCCGACGTTTCGGGTGCGAGCCTGGTATCGCCGTCATGGCATCGTTGTGGCCGACTGGCGTAAACGCAGCGACGACCATTTGGTCAACGAGTTGCGTTTCCTTGCGCATCTGCTGAACGGCGAGCCCGAACCCATCGACTTGGCCGAGGCGGCGGCTTTTCTGGACCAGCACCTGCTGCGTTGGATCGATCAGTTCGCGGAACGTGTCGCGCAGCGCTGCGAGACCCGTTTCTACGCGGGTCTCGCGCTACTCACCGCGGCTTACCTAGACGAACTGCGCGACTTGCTCGACGACCCGCTGGGGTGCCCGCGGCCGGCGCCCGAAGAGGCGGAAACGCGCCTGAGCGCCGCGGATTTCCCCGCTGAGGATGTGGATGGCCCCTATCTACCGGGCGTGGCGCCGAGTTGGTGACGAGCGTGGCGTTCGGCATCGGCGTGCCAGAACCGGCGGACTTGCTCCCGCCCGAAGTCAGCGCCGCGCGCTGCGTGCATACTCACATGGAACAGGCACGTTGCCGGGCCTGCGCGGACGCCTGTCCCAATCACGCATGGCTCATCAGCGACGAAAGTCTCGGCATCGACGTCGATCGCTGCGACGGCTGTGGTTTGTGCGCTCCCGCATGCCCGGAAGGGGCAATCATCGAACGCTTTTCGCCCGCCCGCTATCGGGTCGACGGCACCGGCACCGCATTCGCCGCCTGCGCCGCGGCGGGCATCCCGCGCTTCGACGATTGCATCCTGCCCTGTTTGCATGTTCTCGGAACGAACGCCCTGCTCCGGCTGCACAATCAGGGAGTTCGTCGTCTGGTCCTATGTCGGGGCGATTGCGAAGACTGCCTCCGCGGTCGCGTCATCCGCGTTCAAGAGCACTGTGAGCAGGTCTCCGCGCTACTGTTGGACAGGGGACAACAGCCAATCGAGTATCAGGAGCAGGCGCCCGGAGACTGGACGCACACTCTGTCCGCGGCCAGAGCACGGCACCTGGATCCTGTAGTTGGACGGCGTCTATTTCTGCGCGGATGGCTGCAGACAGCAGCAGACACCGCCTTGGACCTCGCGAACCGGGAAGACGACGGGCTGCCGGAATTCATCCCGCCAGGACGCTTGGCGCCGGGTGCATCTTCGACCGCCGTTGACGGGAGAGCGCCTAGCGGACTATGTCTTCATGCCCCATTGATCGACCCAGAGCGCTGCACTGGCTGCGACGCTTGCGCCCGTATCTGTCCGCATGACGTCATACGCGTCGAGCCCGACGCCTACCACATGGATCCGGACGGTTGCACAGGCTGCGGCATGTGTGAGGACATCTGTGACCAAGGCGCCGTTTCCCTGCACCAATTCGAAGCCACCCTGCAGTCCCGATTGCCTCTGCGTCAAGGCAGGTGTACCGCTTGCGGAGTCGGTTTTCATCTGCCCTACAGGGAGATGGCACTGCCGGTGACCACCTGCCCCATCTGCGCGTCTACCCGGCATCACCGGCAGCTGTTTCACGTGCTCGGCTGATGTCTGGTCCAGTCACAAATCCGCCGCTCTGCGGTTCGGTCTGGCCCGATGACGATCTCGTGGCGAGAGAGCAAACGCGTTGAACACCATCCTCGCCGGTCTCGACAAGCTGTTGCTCCAGTTCACCGTCGCCTTTCTCTTGGTTGGAACGGCCTATCTTTTCTTATCCAGTCTGTCTACCGACGAACCCTCCAAGCTACCACCCCAGCAGGTCGCCGAAAATCTGACGCCGATCGGTCATGTACGCCTGGCCCGGGTGCCGGAAGCGGCGACGGAGTCGGATGCGCCAGACACCTCAGCTGCCGAAAATGCCCCAGATACGCCGGCTCCCCGGGCCGCGCAAACAGCCGCGACGCCAACCCTGGGCGTCGCTGCGCCAATCGAGACCCTTGCTGCATCTGTTGCTGTCGAGGAGCCGGCAGTCAAGCCCATCGAACCATTCCCGGAACTCGCCAAGCCGGAACCCGCGTCAAGCGAGGCGTCGATGCAACAGTCGTATACCTCGGAAGCGCAAGCGAACGGCCCTGTCGCGCCCTACTCAATCATCGAACTGAAACCAGATCGAAACGGCATGCATGGTACCTACCGAATCACCCCCGAAGGCATCACTCTGCGGCCGACCGGCATGGAGCACTCCGATGTCAGCATGGATTCGCTGGGAGGCATAAGCGGTTCCTTCCGCGTTACGCCAGACGGAGATGCCTATTTCCAACCTAAGCCGCACAACCCGATCGGCATGAGCGGCCAGACGGGACAGCAAAGGCATTGACGACTTCCGACACGCTGATTTGATGCCCTGATCCTGGCCCAATCAACTCGCAACCAGAGGCTGCTCCGAAGCAGTCATACAACCAGTGAGGACACGCCATGTCTGATCGATCGATGAACCAAGGCCGCCGAAGAGCGGTCAAGACTCTATTAGGCGACTTGGCGACTATCCCGCTGCTCAGCGCCGCAAGGCGGACCGCCGCGCAACCGCCCCCGCCAACCGAGGGCTGGGAGGCGCTTCCGCATGTGGATGAAGCCACCGACCCCACCGCCATCGCGCTGAAATACAAGCACGACGCGGCGCAGGCAGATCGTGCTGGACGAGCAGAACTGTATCAACTGCCTTTTCACCCAAGCGGATGCGGGGGAATGGCGCCCCTGCCAGCTCTTCCCGGGCGAGCTCGTCGCCGCCAATGGCTGGTGCAGTTCCTGGACACTGAAGCCCGCTGACTGATCGGCGCGAGAAGCGCGGCGTCCGGCCACGCTCCCCGCGCTCCCTATAAGTACTCCTCGAGCATCACACGCAGATCGACACGCGCGCGCAAGCGGCGGCTAAGCATGAATATCCCGATAAACTTGCGGTGCAGAAACATTGTCGCCGGGTCCGGTACCTGGCCGAAGGCATCGTCGTAGTACATATCCCGTCCACGCGTGAAGACGCGCTCAAACAAATCGGACGCGCCGAAGTCGTAGGGGCCTTCAGCCTGCAGAACCTCGCTGGAGAGGCGGATCAACTCGACGATTTCGGCTACGCGCTCCGGCGGATCTTCGACGCCGATGTAGCCAAGTGCCATCGCGCCCTCGCGCAACCCGGACTTGTCATCGGAGATCGAGGCGCGACCGAGCAGGCGGTAGCTCTCAGCCAAATTATCGGACACCGAGCTGGTTGCACCGAAATCCAGCAACACGACACGTTTGTTCGCGGTGTCGTAGAGGAAGTTGCCGAAGTTGGGATCGGTCTGCATTAGCCCGAATTCGAACAGCTCCCGCAGCATCAGCTTGCTCAACAACCCGGCAACACGGTCACGCTCGCCGCGTCGATACTCGGGTCGTGCCAACTGGTCGATGGACACGCCCTCGGCGAAGTCCATGGCCAGAATCCTGCCACTGGTCAGATCCCGGTGCACGCCGGGCACGAAGAAGTCGAGATCGTTGCCAACCAATGCGCGGTACGACTCCAGCGACGCGGCCTCGGCCTCGTAGTCCGCCTCCTGGTGCAATTGCCGCCGAGCCTCGTCCAACAGAGGCTGGACATTCATGCCCTTTGGCACCATGCCTAATGTTCTGGCTAGAAACCCGAGATTATCGATGTCACTGTCGATGCTCTCGCGGATCCCGGGAAACTGCACCTTCAGCGCAAGCCGTCGACCGTCGCGGGTTTCGGCACGATGCACCTGGCCAATGGACGCGGCGGCGATGGGCTGGAATTCGAAACGTCGGAATCGTTTGCTCCATTCCCTACCCCACTCGGTCTCAAGCTGCGCGGTCAGTTGACTCATTGGCATGGGTTCGGCGCGGTCGCGCAGCGTTGCCATGACCTCTGCAGCCTCCGGGATGAAGACGTCCGAGCCGTCCATGGACACGAGCTGCCCCATCTTCATGACCGCGCCCCGCATCCGGGCAAGACGGTCGGCCAAGCGCTTCGTAGAGGCCGGGCTCAGCTGGATTCGGCTCGCTTCGCCGGGTTGCGCGCGTGCCATTTTGATCATGCCGCGTACGCCGATGCTGGCCGCAAGATCGGTGGTGGCGCGACCAAGATGCCAAAGACGGCTGAGGCGCCGATTTGGCACCGGACGACCCGTGATCGATGAATGATCAGCCATTAACCTGCTCTATTCTAAACTTGTCGATCTGTTGTTCATGGTGGGAACCAACGTGGAAATTGACAACCTTAAAGAGCATCGCGCGGCATGGCCGATGACGGATCACAGTTCACCGGCGAAATTGCCGATTGCGACAAGTACGGCGTGCCAGCGCCGGTTGCATTGTTGCTGTTGTGAGCGTCATACTGGCGTGTTTTCCCGCGCTTGTATGCGAAATCCGAGCCGATCGGCTCCCTCGACCGGCGCCGCCGAGGCACATCATGTCTGAACCCCACCCCCAGCAGCCCGCCAACGACCCGGATCACGTCATCGATCCTGATCACGATGCGCCCGCCGGCGATACCGATCCCTCCGAGACGACGTCCGGAGCCAAGCGGCCAACCGCCGATGCGGCCGCTTCGCCAACCGGCTCGACAGGAGATACATCCGGTCCCGCATTCTCGACCATGGGCCTTGCCTCGGAAATTGCGCGCGCTGTCGCCGAACTGGGCTATGAGGCGCCGACCTCGATCCAGGCGAGTTGCATTCCGCCACTGCTCGAAGGTCGCGATCTACTGGGTCAGGCCCAGACAGGCACCGGCAAGACCGCGGCGTTCGCGCTACCGCTGCTGAGTCGGCTGGACACCAGCGCGAGGCTGCCGCAGCTTCTGGTCTTGGCGCCGACCCGCGAATTGGCGCTGCAAGTGGCGGAGGCCTGTCAGGGCTATGCGCAGCATTTGGACAGGTTTCGGGTGGTGCCGATCTATGGTGGCCAGAGCTACGCGCTGCAGATCCGGCAACTCAAGCACGGCGCGCAGGTAATCGTCGGCACGCCCGGGCGGGTCATGGACCATATGCGCCGCGGCACACTGTCGCTGGACGGTCTGAGTGCCCTTGTGCTCGATGAGGCCGATGAGATGCTGAACATGGGCTTTGCCGAAGACATCGACTGGATCTTCGAACACGTGCCCGCGGCCTGCCAGGTGGCCCTGTTCTCCGCAACCATGCCCCAGGGTATCGCGCAGGTCGCCCGCAAGCGTTTAAAGGACCCGGTGGAGGTTCGAATCAAGGCTGGCGCCCAGAACGTCGAGGCCATCGATCAGAGCCACTGCGTCGTGACCCGTCATCACAAGCTCGACGTGCTGACCCGGATTCTCGAAATGGAGCCCTTCGACGGCATGGTCATCTTCGTGCGCACCAAGAATGCGACCACCGAGTTGGCCGACAAGCTCAAGGCCCACGGCTTTGCCGCCGAGCCGCTGAATGGCGACATGACCCAGGAATTGCGCGAACGCACCGTCGACAGACTGCGCCGAGGCCGTCTCGATATCGTCGTCGCCACCGACGTGGCGGCCCGCGGCCTGGATGTCGAACGCGTGACCCACGTGGTGAACTACGATATCCCCACCGACCCGCAGACCTACGTGCACCGCATCGGGCGTACAGGGCGCGCCGGCCGCACCGGCCGCGCGATCCTCTTGGTCGAGCCTCGCGAACGCGGACTGCTGCGCGCCATCGAACGTACCTTCCGTTGCCCAGTGCCGCAGATCGACCCGCCAAGCGCCGAGCAACTCACCAACTCCCGCATCGACCGCTTTACCGGCGACCTACGCAAGACCTTGGCCGACCAAGACCTCGACTTCTTCTACCGTCTCGTCACCAACATCGCCCATGAGCAGGAGTTGGAGCCAATCGACATAGCATCGGCGCTTGCCTTCCAATTGCAGCGCGAACGACCGCTGGAGGTGGAGGATTTGCCGCGGCCACCGCAGCGCCGGGATGGACCCGATCAGCGTGGGCGTCAG
>JBATTL010000632.1:0-3893 GCA_049670525.1 Thiohalocapsa sp.
GCCCCAGCCCCAGCCCCAGCAGCAGCCACGCCAAGTCGGCCGAAAACCCACGATGCTGAAGCATCGCACTCCCGGTCTGAAATCCCGTCCTTCAGCGCACCCAGAGCGTTTGCTGATTCACGAACTCCCGAATCCCCGCCCGCGACAGTTCTCGCCCATGGCCGGAGTTACCGATCCCGCCGAACGGCAGCCGCGGGTCACTCTTGACGATACCGTTGACAAAGGCGCAGCCGCAGACCATCCGTCGCGCAAAACGTTCGCCCCGCGCCGTATCGCCGGTCCAGACGCTGCCACCGAGGCCGAAGCGGGTATCGTTGGCGATGCGCAGCGCGTCGGCTTCGTCGGCTGCGCGGATCACCGCGGCCACCGGACCGAAAAGCTCGTCGTCGTAGGCCGGCATGCCCGGTGCCACCTGGTCCAGTAGTGTCGCGGCATAGTAAAAGCCGGGCCGATCCACTGCATACCCACCCATGATTAGCACGGCGCCTGCATCGATGCTGGTCTGCACCTGGGCATCCAATTCGTCCCGCAGATCGCCACGAGCCATTGGCGCAAGCTGGGTCTCTCGGCGTGCCGGATCGCCCGGATGCAAGGCCTCGATACCCGCCCGCAAGCGCTGCATGAACCCCGCGGAGACGGATTCGACGACAATGAAGCGTTTCGCGGCAATACAGCTCTGGCCGGCGTTCATGAAACGCCCCTTAACCGCCATCTCGGCGGCCAGATCCAGATCCGCGTCCTCGAGCACGACAAAGGCGTCGGAGCCACCCAGTTCGAGTACCGTCTTTTTCAAGTGCGCCCCGGCCACAGCCGCGACCTTGCGCCCGGCTGGTTCGCTGCCCGTCAGGCTGACTCCGCACACCGCGGGATGCGCAATGACCTCCTCCACGGCGCCGCTACCGATGAGCAAGGTCGCAAACACCCCCTCCGGCGCCTGAGCATCACGAAACAGTGCCTCGATCGCCAGCGCGCAGCCGGGGACGTTGGACGCATGTTTCAACAGCACCGGATTGCCGGCGGCCAGCGCCGGCGCGGCGCAGCGGAAAACTTGCCAGAACGGGAAATTCCAAGGCATCACGGCCAGCACAGTACCCAGAGGCTGACAGGCCACCAGACTGCGGCTGGCGTCCGACGCGATCACTTCGTCGGCCAGGTAGCTGACGGCATGCTCCGCGTAGTGCTCGCAGACCGTTGCACACTTCTCGATTTCGGCTTCGGCCTCCCCGATCAGCTTGCCCATCTCGCGGATCATCAGAGGCGCCAGGTCGCCACGGCGCTCCCGCAGCAGCGCAGCGAGACGCCTCAGCAACTCGGTCCGCGTCGTCAGAGGCTCGCCCGCCCAGTGCGATGCTGCGCGGCCAGCTGCGTCCAGACGAGTCTGCAAGGTCGCGCTGTCCATCGGCTCGAACCGCTGGATGGACAGACCGTCCGCGGGATTGATGCTCTCGATCGTCATGCTTGGTTGTCCTCTGTCGGCGCACACCGTACCGGGCGTCGGGTCGCGGGTTGAGTTCGGGTATCGACGTAACGTTTCGTCGTATCGAAGCGTTACGAATGCTGGAGCTGAAGAATTTTTTTTCAATAAAAACAAACATTTTTCTACTGGCACGGCGCCTGCAATAGCCTGCAATAGCTAGAGCAACTTTTCGACACCGGGTTCAAATCCGCCAGGAGACCGAACATGACCGCCGCCGCCACCGAGATCAACAACACTGAGTTTGACCTGCTGGCCAAGACCCATTGGAAGGCTCTGTACAAGTACGCCTATCGGCTCTCCGGCAACAGCCACACCGCTGAGGATCTGGTCCAGGACAGCCTGATGCGCGCCTGGCGCTCCTTCGACAAGTTACAGAACCCGGCCGCGGTCAAGGGCTGGCTCAAGACCATCGTCCGCCGGGAGAACGCGCGCCGCTTCGAGCGCATCCAACCGCTGCAGAGCACGATTCCCACCGAGGAAATCAGCGCCGCGCGCAAGACCTACGATACCTCCACCGAGGCCTTCGTGCTGCGTCGTGCCGTCGATGCCTTACCCAAGGAATACAGCCAACCACTGATCATGCAGGTGCTGCACGGCTACTCCCAGCAGGAGATCGGGGACCGTCTCGGTCTGTCGTCGGCCGGCGTCGGCACGCGGCTGTTCCGCGCACGCCAGAAGCTGCGCGAGGCGATCGGGGAACAGGCGTGATCGACCATGCCGTCGTCGATGGCAGCGGAAAAGGTCTGCTGCTGGTCGAAGACGACGGTGCGCTGAGGCAAATGCTGGAGTGGGAACTGACGGATCGGGGCTACAGCGTTCGGGGAGCGGGCACCTGCGCGGATGCGCGGATGCTCGTCCAAGACCCGGCGATACCCGGACGCTTCAGCTTCGCGCTGATCGACCTCGACTTGCCGGACGGGCGCGGTACCGATCTGGCCCTGGAACTGCTGCGGGGCCAGCACCCGCTGCGAGCAATTCTGATCAGCGGCGCTCACGGCGCAGACAGCAGCATCAGCGCAGCCATGCGTCGCGTCGTCTTGGACTTTCTGCCAAAGCCCATCGATGTCGCAATGGTCGATCGGCTATTCCGTCGCTGTCAGGTCATAGGCCCATCCGGCAATCGGTGCAGTGGCGCAACCGAAGCTGGCTTGGACTTTTGATCCGCTCAACCCACCCCCAACAGCACTCGGACGGCCACACCCTGGTCGCCGTTCAGTCGCGCTCCGCGGGGTCGAGTCTCGCGCCCGGCTGGAGCCGACGCACGATTGGCTCCAACGCGCGCAAACGAGGGGGCAACGCGGCGATGGCAGCCGCGGTCGCTGATCCGTTCGCGTAGTCACCGATCAAGACCGAGTACCAGGGTCGGCCACGGTAGCTACCCTCAAGGGTCCAGACTTGGTGATTGAGAGCCTGCGCCGCCGCGAATTCGCGCACACTCTCCGGGCTGCGGAAACCGATGAGCTGGATCATCCAGCGAGGCGTCTCCAGTACCAACGTCGCCGGCGCCCGCGACGCATCAGCCTGCGCGCTTTCGGTCGGAGCCGCCGCCGCAGCACGCTCAACCCTGTTGGAGGTCATAGACTCGGGTTCGACCGGCGCCGCCGCACCCTGTTCGGGTCCCTTTTTTGGGCTCTCCGCGGGAGCTGTGACAGGTGAATCAGGTTGTGCGCCCGACTCCACCGGCAACGCCGCGGCCAAGTCGGAACGCGCCCGCGATGCTGCTGGACCGGCAGCCACCGAACCGCCGGAATCGGTGTTTGCGAAACCATTGGTTAACAGCGCCTGCGCGGTCTCCGGCTCAGTGTCCGGAGGCTCAGTGACTGACCGACCCTGAACCAGCAGCTCAGGATCCAACGCAGCCAGCGGTCCCGGATCCAGGCTGAGACGCGGACTCTGCAGTCGGGTGTCTGCCGCGCTATCGCCGGATATCAGTGATACCGCACTGCTGGTGGTCGCTTCCGGCTCCTGCCGGGGCTGGATCTCGACCGAATCGCCCGAGCCCAGTGTGAAGGGCTCCGCACGATGGATCCACTGCCACCAGGCAGCAAACGCCAAAACCAGGATTCCAAGTCCAAACAGGCCGAGCATTGTGCCCATAAGCCCGAGACGCTGGTCTAGACGGCTCCGTAAATCGATTCGCTCTGCATTCAGATGACCGCGCAACCCAGCGAGTTCTGCCTGCGCCGCCGCCAAAGCACCCTCGGCGCTTTGCAAACGTGCGAAAAGCATGTTCAACGCTTGTTCCTGCAGGCTCGCCCTGTGCTCGTTGCCAGCGGCGTCTACCGCGTCGACACGCTGATCCAGATCGACCAGCCCGTCCGACAGCCGCGCCGTCTCCGCCCTCAGCGTTCCGAAATGGGCGATCATCTCCCCGAGACGCACCTCAAACCCAAGACCGGCGGCGGCCGACTCCCTG
>JBATTL010000633.1:0-9931 GCA_049670525.1 Thiohalocapsa sp.
CGGCAATGTCAAGCGCGGTGCCGTGATCAACGGACGTGCGGACGATGGGTAATCCGAGGGTTACATTCACCGCTTGACCAAAGCCAAGATGCTTGAGGACCGGTAAGCCCTGGTCGTGATACATCGCGAGCACCGCATCGGTCTGTGCAATCTGAGCGGGTACGAAGGCAGTGTCCGCCGGCAGAGGTCCGCGCAATCGGAAACCGACTTCGCGCAAGTGCTCCAGAACGGGGACAAGGACTTCGATTTCCTCCTGGCCCAGATGGCCGCCTTCACCCGCGTGGGGGTTGAGCCCGCACACCGAGATCCGGGGACGCGGCAGCCCGAAACGGGCTCGTAGTTCGGCTTCAAGGATACGGATGACGCCCTCGAGGTGATCGGCGGTGAGCGCGTCGGGGACGGCTCGCAGGGGCAGGTGCATGGTGGCCAGTGCCACGCGGAGTCCCGGCGCGGTTAGCATCATCACCGGACTGGCGTTGCAGCGCTTGGCAAGAAACTCTGTGTGGCCAGTGAACGGCAGATTCGCGTCGTTAATGATGCCCTTGTGCACTGGCGCGGTGACCATGGCATCGAATTGTCCCGCCAGGCAGCCGTCGCAGGCTTGGGCCAGGGTGTCGAGTAAGTAGTTGGCGTTCTGGGTGTCGAGACTTCCGGGTACCGCGGCCGCACCGAGTGACGCCGCTGGGTCGACGCGCAGTGTTCCCGCCTGTTGGGCCAGCGGGGGTTCCCCAGGTTCGAAGGGTAGCAATTTCAGCGGCAGTCGCAGTGTTCGGGCGCGTTCGGCGAGCAAGCTCGGATCACAGACTGCGACCAGTTCCGCGGCATGGCCGGTCTGCGCCAGTAGGATGCAGAGGTCCGGACCAATACCGGCGGGTTCGCCCGGGGTCAGGGCGATGCGGTGTGGTCGCGATTGCACGGATACTAAGACTCGATGTCGATTCGGAGGTCGACGTAGGCCTCATCACGGAGCTGGCGCAGCCAGATTTCCGTGGCCTCCTCACCTTTGCGCTCTCGAATGGCGTCTTCTGCCTTCATGCGCATCAATTCGTCCGTGGTGTCCTGTTTGCGTCGTTCGACCACCTGGACGATATGCCAGCCGAATGCGCTCTGGAACGGCTGGCTGATGGCTTTTGGGGAGAGAGCGTCCATCTCCTCCTCGAATTCCGGCACTGTGTCACCGGGATTGACCCAGCCGAGATCGCCGCCCTTGAGCGCCGAGCCCGTGTCATCGGAGTGTGCCCGCGCCAGCGTGGCGAAATCGTCGCCACCGACAATACGCATACGCAATTGGGACAGGCGGCGTTTTGCATCGTCGTCGGATACGACTTCATTGGTGCGAATCAGGATGTGTCGGGCATTGGTCTGGGACAAAGGCTCCGGGGCATCTCCTTTGATGTCCGAAACGCGGATCAGGTGAAAGCCGCTGGGACTCTGGATGGGCTCCGACACCTCGCCCTTGGCCAGGGTTTGCGCGGGTTCCAGTGCCAGGGAAGGGACCTCGGCCATCGGGAACCACCCAAGGTCGCCTCCCTCCAGTGCGCGCCGACCGTCCGAGCTCGAGGCGGCGACGTCGGCGAAGGAGGTGCCGCCGCGGATCCGTCGCAACAGCGATTGGGTCTTTTTCCTGGCCGCTTCGACTTGAGCGCTGCTTGGGCTGTCCGGCAGCGCAACGAGGATGTGCTGCAGCTGGACTTCGCGTCGCTCAATCAAGCTGTCTCCCTCCTGTGTCAGAAAACGATCCACCTCGGCGTCGCTGATGCTGATTCTCTGCAACACCTCCTGCTGCTGGAGTCGGGCGGTGAGAATCTGCGTTCGCGTGTCCTCGCGGAAGTCATCAAAAGAGACGCCGCTGGCCTCCAGTGTCTCGCGCAGTTGCGCGAGCGACAGTCCGTTGCGACCGGCGATGTTTTCCATTGCGCCGGTCAGTGCCGCGTCATCGACCTCGATGCCGAGGTTCTCCGCCTGCTGCAGTTGCAGCCGATTCAGGATCAGCCGATCCAGCACCTGCTTCTGAAGGACTTCACGGGACGGAATCGCCGTGCCCCTCGCGTTCAACTCCGGCAAGACCAGATCGATTGCGGTGTTGAGCTCGCTTTGTACGATGACGTCGTCATTGACGACAGCGACGATTGAGTCCAAGGGTTGGATCTGAGCGCGGGTAGGACCGCAGCCGAGCACAACCAATGTCAAGATTGCCGCAGAGCGGCGTCGAAGTGCTCCCATCTGAACCCGTCTATTTGACTTCGTAACCATAGATCTCTTCTTCCAGAAATTTCCCGACGGGATTGCCGATGGCGCCAAGGCCGGCCAGCTCAAGCTGCAGCATCACCGATGTACTGGCGATATCGTCGGGTCTGCGTTTGAAGTGGCGACCAAGCAGGCGTACCCGCCAGCAGCACTTGCCGTACTCGATGCCGGCGAATGCGTCCATTGTTTCGCCGTGCAGAACCGAGTAGAGCCAGCGCCCGACCACCTCGACCCGCTGGCCGAGGGGTAGGCGGAAGGACATGTCGGTGTCCTCGTAGCGGTTGTCCAAGTCCACACTATCGTCGGCGCGGTAAGCCAGGTTCAACAGACGATTTTCCGGATCACGATACTCCAACTGCAGCGTACGCCGTCGCAACTGGTCCTCGTCGAGTTCGGGGTCCCATTCAAAGCTTGCGCGTCCATACCAGTGTTCGAACAGATTGGCCGTCAGCTCGCCCGTATAGGGTGATTGGTCGGCGGTCTCCTCGGGGCCGTTGATCTGCACGCGGCGATCGGCGAAATAGTAGATCTGCCCGAGACTCAGTCGGAACAGCTCCTCGCCGCTCGCGGCGCGAAGCATTCGGGATGTCAGAGCGGCGGTGACCTGGTTGGCGTCACCGATCCGATCTCGGCCGGTGAAGCGGTTGCTTCGAAACAGGTTCGAGAAGCTAAACGTCAGTTCCGAGCTGTCGAAGACCGGCGTGTCGTCTTGGTCGACATAGGGTGTATAGAGATAAAACAGTCGCGGCTCCAGCGTCTGAAGCGCATCTTCACCGAACCACGACGCGTCACGCTCCAAAATCAGCCTGCCGTCGAGGTCGAAACTCGGGATCGCATGGCCCGGATCAGTCGGTTGGTCGGCTGCCTGCTCACTCAGACTGTAGCTGGCTAGATGCAGATTGGCGCTGGGAATCAAATGTCCGAAGCTGCGCCGCACTGGCCAGCTCACGGCTGGCAGCATGGCGAAACGCTGACCGTGGACTTTCGACTCGTGGTCAAAGTAGTCGTACTCCGCTTCCACGCCCGCGACAAGGCCGGGACCGAGGGTGCGCGGATTGATGCGCAGCAGCAGTTGCGGCAAACGTTCATAGGGACGAGAACCGGGGTCGGACGTCCGGTCGAGATTCTGGAATGCCTGAACGCTGGTCAGGAACGACCAGCCTCGGCCGTAATAGGTGACATCGCCGCGTTGTCTAAGGCGGCGCGTGCTCGTCGTGTCGATACTGTTGCCCAGGTCCTCGAGGTATTGATCGTCGCTGACGCGGCTGTAGTCGATCCTGGTGCGAAGACGACGAAAAAAGAGCCCTTCCTGTTCGATATTCAACGCCCCTCGCGCGCCGCCGTCCTCGAACTGCTTGTCGCTCGGCATCACCTCGGCGGTCACCTCGCCCCTGTCCCAGCGGCTTAGATAGCGGAACTCCCCACCGAGCATCAAGCCCCGCTCACTCATGTAACGGGGAAAGAAGGTCGCGTCCAGATTGGGAGCAATATTCCAATAGTAGGGGGTGATCAGCTCGAATCCGTTGTCGTCGGATGTGCCGAAAGACGGGATCAAAAAACCGCTCTTGCGACGGTCATCAATGGGAAAATCGATATATGGTGTATACAGCACCGGTATACCGAGGATGCGTAGCCGCGCGTTTTTCGCAATGCCGCGCCCGCTGTCTTGGTCCAGGCGCAATTTGCCCGCGCGCAACGCCCAAGCGTTGCTCCCGGGCGGGCAGCTTGTATAGGTCAAATTCTCGTAGCGCGTCACTTTGGGGCTGTCGATGTGCGCGATGCCCGCGCGTCCGCGCAGATTGATCGGTCCACTCAGGCGATACCGTGGGTTGTCGATCCGGCCCGTGTCACTTTCGAGATTGAATTCGGCGTCGTCGCCGATGATCCGCAGACCCGGGTATTCGAGGTAAGTCTCGCCGCTGGTGAAGACATCCCCGCTGCGGCGGTCGTAGCTGATGCTGTCCGCGTCGATGCGTTGTCCGCCCCGCGCGAGTGTGACCCCGCCGACGGCGTCGATGATTTGTGTGTTTTGTCGATAACTGACGCCTCCTGCATCCAATTCGACCGCATTGTCTCCGGTGGACTCGGATGTGGGTGCGGCTTCCACGTAGGGCGGGCGTGGTCCGCAATAATCCCAGCCCAAACCGGCTTCAAGTCGCGCCGAGTTTCTCTCCAGCGGTTCCTGGGAGACTCCAGCGATGGTGTCGGGTGTATCGAGATACCCGCGGTCCCGTGTCATGCGAGCACCGGGCACGCCGCTCGGGGACTTGGGGATCAGGTGCTTCGGCAGAACCCAAAGGGGTTCATCGTCCGGGTCGGGGGCAAGATCCGACGCGAAGCTGTACCCGGAGCTGTACCCGGAGCCCAACGTCATGGCGCTCGGGAAGGGCGTGGCGTAGGGACTCGTGGGAGGCGCGATGCTCCTGTCGTTGAGCATATTGGGCGCGGGCGGCACGACGCCCGGCGCGCCTGGGGATGGCGCCGGGGAGGCCGTTGCGGATTGAGCCTGCGGTGGCGTGGCTATGGCGGACTCGGGCGTGGCTGCGCTCGTTGCTACTGCCAGCAGGATACCGAGGAGGTTCCGGATACAATGAAATCGATGATCCGATGACAGCATGAATCAGGACAAACGACTTGGGCCAGACTGAAACCGGTTTTGGACCGCGAGGGACTCGGAAAGCTCGACAAGGTCGCACATTCTGGTCAATGCAGCAATTTGTTCGTTAGATCTGATAGCCTTCGGCCGCTGGCGTGAACCGAATCATCGTTGAGGGGAATCTGCTGTTGTCCGAGCGTCAGGGTCTGTTGGGCGAGTGGCTGCAAATCATCCTTGGCGGCGACGCCCCGGCGCTGACCGCGGCCTCGTCCGACGCGAGCGCTCGGCGTTACTGGCGCTTGCAACATCGCGGGGAAAGCCTGATTGCGGTCGATGCGCCGCCGGCGACCGAAAATACCGCGGCGTTTGTTCGGATCGCGGACGCCTTGGGTTCGATCGGATTGAACGTGCCGGCCATCCTCGCCGCAGACGAGGAGCGCGGGTTTCTGCTCCTCAGTGATCTCGGTCAGCGGCCCTATCTCGGTCAACTGACCGCGTCGAATGTTGATCGCCTCTACGGTGATGCGATTGGTGCGTTGATCGCGATGCAGGCCGCAGGACCGGTCATCGGGCTTCCGGAGTACGATGCGGATTTCCTTGAGCGCGAGCTGCGGCTATTCGACCAATGGCTTCTGAAGGGCCTGCTTGGACTGAATTGCTCTAAGGATGAGCGGGTGATGCTCGAAGATGCATACGGAACTCTGATCGCCAGTGCGCTCGATCAGCCGCGCGTCTTCGTACACCGTGATTTTCATAGCCGAAATCTGATGCTGACGGACCACGGGAACCCCGGCATTCTCGACTTTCAGGATGCCGTGCTCGGACCCGTGACCTACGATCTGGTGTCATTGCTCCGGGACTGCTACATCGATTGGCCGCGTGAATCGGTCGGGGACTGGGCCGCGGGTTACTTCAATCTCGCCGTTCAATCGGGCATGCTCAGGTCCGATCACGAGCCCCGTTTCGCGGCTTGGTTCGACCTCATGGGAATGCAGCGGCACCTCAAGGCGGCGGGGATCTTTTCCCGACTTTGGCTTCGCGATGGCCGGCGAGATTACCTTCGGTATTTGCCCCGCACACTGAACTACATCGTCGACTTGGAGCCCAATTATCCGGAAGTCGCTGCGCTGACGGGTTTTCTTCGAGAGCGCGTGATGCCGAGATTGGCGCTGGGTCTTATCGATGCGGGAGGGGTCTGATGCCATCAAGCGATGCTCCAAAACGCCAACTTACAGTCACCTCGACTCCGGCGGCCCGCGGTGTGTCTGGGCGCCTGAGTCCCTGGGTCGTTGGCCCCGACATCCGCGTGGCATTCGTGCATCCTTATTAAGGATTCTCATCGCGCGTCTGCGCCGGTACACTGAAGCTATGGGCGTTCATTTTGGCCGGCCAAAGGGTCTTACGGGAGAAGAGACCGGATCATGTGGCGCGTTGCGCGTCAGGTTTTTTTACAACAGTCGAGCGCTCTAGGCTGCATCATTGTTGGTTAGCGAGCTAAAACAGCAATTTGACGTTCTCGGTATGGTTATTGCAAATTATTCCTCACGGAGGTCACTTTTTGTAAAGGATAAGCGAGGGCCAGCACGATTATGACCAAGACACCGCGAGATTCACAGACTACTGGCGTGGTTGAGGATCGTCGCCGGTTGCTTCGTGCCGCCGCCACCGCCGCGCCGCTCGTGGCCACCCTGCCAAGCGGTGCAGCTTGGGCGCAGGCCAGCACGGCGCAATGCATCTTGGATACCCAACCTGGCGGGAGCGCGTATCCGGGCTATGAGTCAGCCGTCATCGAGGCCAACATAATCAGGGTGTTGGCGATCAAGCAAGACTGGATTGTCCCGCCAGACAGCACCCTCACCACTACCTACTACCTGCCGGACGCAGCCGCCTATTACGAGGCCGCAACGGATCCAGCCGATGATGCGGGGTTGCCGGTGAATCCATTTCCTGACGATCCATTGCCCGCGTGGGTACTGGTACCTGGCCAAGACGCGCTTGAACCCCCATACGCCGGATTGGGATTCGGCGAGATCGTCTATGTCTTGCGCATGTATCGACCGGATCCTAACGCAAGCACCGCCGAGACCGTCGTCAACTGCGATGGCAGTGAGACGGGCACCCCTCCCTTGTGCGTCTGGCCAGTCAGATCCACCAATAGTGGCTTTCAAGGCATGGCCAACAGCTGTATGTGTTCGGTCAACCCGGGGCTCGGTTTTGATTGCGCAACACCACCGCCCTGATGAGCGTTTTGAGCAGTTGCCCGCGATGACGCGATTGGATCGCCATCGATCGCAGCTTATGCGATCGTCCCGACTTCGCGCACATGCCGTCATCTAGTTAGTCGGGAGTTAGTCACGCCGTGATGCACAGGGAATGCTGGCAACTGGTCGATGGCACGCAAATGCGATGGCAGGCTTGGGAAGGTGGCTTCAGCTTGTTTCATGGTCTCTCTGGGGACACCCATCTACTGAGTCCCCTGCCCGCTGAATTGCTCTTAAGATTATCCCGAGGCCCGCTTATTGCGGTGGATCTTGCCGATGTCCTCGCCGATGCCTGCAGCGTTGACAATAACGCTGCTTGGCGGAAAAAGCTGGACATACTGACCGCCGAGCTGGAGGCGCTGGAGTTGATCGAGCCGGTCGATTGTCCTCCAAGGGGATCGTCCCGATAACAATGTTCTGTGCGGTTAGTTGAACTTCGTCATGAGGATGCTAGGCGTCCGATCCACGCCGTTGACACTCGCCTATCAGACCGGTCCTTTCACCGTAAAGCTACGAACCGATCTGCCTGCCCTAGCGACGTTGGCTAACTGTTTCTATGGCGACCTGGCCCCTGCCGCCGTCGTTGATTTCAATCTGCGCATCCGCCGGGTCTCTGGCTGGCGCCGCTGGTGGCGCCCGCAGGCAATCTTCATCAGCGAGCGCACCTCCATCTTCGAGCCGTATCCCGCCGAGCAGGCGTTTCCATTGTTGGAATGGGGCACCAACTGGTGCATTTCGATGCGCGCCCATCAGTTTCTGATGCTGCACGCGGGCGTCGTCGAACGCGGAGGGCGGGCGCTGCTCCTGCCCGCGCTCCCGGGCTCCGGCAAGAGCACTCTGAGTGCAGCGCTCGCGTGTCGCGGCTGGCGCTTCCTGACCGACGAGATTGGTCTCGTAGATCACCGCAATGGTCAACTTGCCCCCCTGCCGCGCGCGATCCCGCTCAAGAACCAGTCTATCGACGTGATTCAAGACCTTTTTCCAAACGCCTGGATCGGTCCGCGCTTTGAGAATACGCGGAAAGGCACGGTGGCTCACATGAGGCCGCCGGCAGAGAGCCTAGTTCGTCAACAGGAGTGCGCGGTGCCGGCATGGATCGTCTTCCCGAGGTATCGCGCGGGGTGGCCAACGCGGATCGAAGGTCTAGAGAAGAGCGTTGCCTTCACGCGGCTGTCGCAGAATGCGTTCAATTATCGACATCTCGGGGCAACCGGATTCAGCGCGCTTTGCGGTCTGATTCTAGCTTGCGATTGCTGGAGCCTGCAGTATAGTGACCTCGATCATGCCATCGCGACTTTGGGCGAGCTGACGGGCACCAGGGCGCCGGCATGAGTTTGTTGCTGGTCGTCATCCAGCAGCCGTGCGCGATCCGGCAGTTCATCACGGCCGACTGGAACTGTCTAATGCAGGAGGTTCGCGACCAGAAGTTGGGCGCCCGGCTCGGTTGGCTGTGGCAAGATCAAGGCCTACTCGACAGCTGCCCAGGATCGGTACGCAACGAACTCATGGCACGGCGATTTCTGCCTGAGTTCATTCAAGCTCAAACCCGCTTTGAACTGCGCAAGCTACGCAAGGCGCTGGCCTCTTCAGCAGCACCGATCCTTCTATTGAAGGGCGCTGCCTACATGGTCTCGCAACTGCCGCTCGCGCGCGGGCGGACCTTTTCGGACTTGGACGTCCTGGTCCCTCGCGAGCGCCTCGACGAGGTCGAGAATCTCCTGCGTACAAAAGGCTGGGAGACGAAGAACCTCGAACCCTACGATCAACGCTACTATCGGCGCTGGATGCACGAGATCCCGCCGTTGCGCCATAAAGAGCGCAACATCGAGATCGATATCCATCATGCCATCCTGCCGTTGACCAGCCGTCTGCAGCCCAGCTCGGATCTTCTCTGGGATGACTCACAGCTCGTCGCGGACTCGAACCTGCGGGTGCTGAGCCCACGGGACATGGTGCTGCACGCGGCGGCGCACTGTTTTCATGACGGCGAGATCAAAGGGGCGCTATCGCAAGTGATCGACATCCACGAGCTGCTGCTGGACTTCGGCGTCGAGGATGGCTTCTGGCCCGCATTGCTGGAGCGGGCCGAGCAGTTGCAGTTGGGGCGGCCTCTGTATTATGCCCTAACAACATCGAGTGCTTTGCTCGGAACTCCGGTTCCGTCGGTGGTCCAGCGCGAGGCGCGCCGCTTCGCGCCGAATCCCGTGACGGATTATATGATGCAGCGCCTGTTGCGCAGCGGGCTGGAGCCGCGATGGCCAGCGCGACGCGAAGCCTACTTGGCCGCCTGGTTGTTGTATGTGCGCTCGCATTGGCTGCGGATGCCGCCTGGGTTGCTGGGAGCCCACCTCGGTCGCAAGGCCTGGCGCCGTGCCCTGAGCCCACCGACAAACGCATAGGCGATTGGGCTAGCGTCGAGCGATGGCGCGATAGCCGATATCCGAGCGAAAGAAGGCGTCGCGGAAGTCGATCTTCCGTGACGCCGCATAGCTCCGGTCGCGCGCTTCGACCACATCACGGCCCAAACTCGTGACACAGAGCACGCGGCCACCGTCGGTGACGATGTTGCCAGCATCCCGTCGCGTGCCCGCATGAAAGACCTTGCTCTCTTGGCTCGGGCTACTTTCCAGGCCGGTGATGATGTCGCCTCGCCCGTATGCCCCGGGATAGCCGCCGGCGGCCAAGACAACTCCGAGGGCGACGCGGTTGTCCCAATCGGCCTGCTGTTGGTCGAGCCCGTCGCCGAGCGCGTCGAGGCAAAGCTGCATCAGATCCGAGCGCAGCCGCATCAGGATCGGCTGCGTCTCCGGATCACCGAGCCGACAGT
>JBATTL010000634.1:0-5288 GCA_049670525.1 Thiohalocapsa sp.
GCCCGGAGCTGTGCCGGGTGCTTAACCGTCGACAATTACGCCGTGCCCTCTGGCCCTCCCGACGGCGACCAAAGCGGCGGGTGGTCGGGCTGCACTTTCTTGCCGACGAGCCGGTTGTCTGGAGCGCTGTCCCTTCCCGCCGATGCCCAAGACCCGTCTTTGGGGGGCGCAACGCTGGGATTCTTCTCGGGGCCGAGGAGCAAGCGGCCAATGAAGTTGAGGTTGCCGATCATCGCTGAGCTTAGCGCCAGTATCCTAGTCGAAGCCGGCGTTAAATGGAGATGGCGGCGCCAATTGTCGGTTTTATCGCCATTTTCCTGGCCGAAGATCGAGGGCTCGGTTGCCGACCATCAAACATGCGGAACGGTCGATTGGCAGCAATTGCGCGACGCCGGATTCCCTCGCTTCAAAGATTCGCGCTTAATATAATCCAGATCGACAGCGTTGTGAATAACCATAGACAAATAGAAGGAGCGACGAAAAGGCGGTGGCAACAGGAGAATGAATAATTGTTTAGCAATCCAAAGCTGAGCGATCAGCAGCACGAGTATTTGGGTCGCGGCGGGCAGGCGCGACACGTTAGGTGGCTGTACACTGTCGCGCAGGCGACGGCAGTTGCCCGGCGATGCGCTGATCGAACTCGAACTCGAACTCGAACTCGAACTCGGGCGCGGGCCGCAGTCCGGCACCGGCTGCACAACGTTGTCCCCAGTGATGAAGGCGACGACGCTCGCAATGTCCCGGGCCTGATTCGGTGCGCCTCAGGTCTGCTCTCCGCACCCGAGGCGCACCTTGCGCCGAGCTCTGTGGTCGTTGCGATGCGCGATTGGGATTCGATGCGGAAGCCTAGCGTCAATACCGTTGTGCAACCCGGACCCCAGCGTCGTGCCTTGTCGGGGCGCATATTCGGCGACGTCCAAACTTCCAGGCGGGACGCACGCGTCAGTCCGCGCGTGGCACTCATGCCCAGACTCAGGTACGACACTGCTCCGAAGTGATGCGGGAACCATCGCGCTGGCGCTGGATCTTTGGCTCGGTGAGGATATCGAATCGGCCTTGGAGATCGGCGTTCAGGTTATGGACCACTGCCTTCGGAGGTCCGTTAGTCGACCGAATAGGTCTCAGGATACGCCTTAGGTATCAGGCGAAACCCGGATCGGCCGGGACATTTGCTGCGGCCATGTTCCTTGCCCCCGCTCGAGTTCGTCGCTACATTTAGACGACGGATTTTCAATTCGGGTACTGAATCACCGCTACGGATGCGGTAACGCACATGGAAGCCGACCCAACCGCGATAGACCCCGGTTCGCGGGCGCTTGCCTGGGCTGCTGCCGAGGTCCCGACGATCTGGCTGCTGGGCAAGACTCAGGCAGGCAAGACCAGCGTCGTCGCCGAGATAACCGGCCAAGCCCACGACCAGATCGGCACCGGCTTTGTGCCGATGACTCGTGAATCCAGACTCTATGCCTTTCCCGAGGACGATCCCGCGTTGCGCTTCCTTGATACCAGGGGGCTGAGCGATGCGGCCGACTATGACCCGTCCGCTGATCTGACGGATGCCCGCGAACGCGCGCACTTAATCATGGTCGTCGCGCGCGTCGACGACCTGGAACTCACCGAGGTGTTGGACACCCTGGGCCGCGCGCGGCGGTTGCATCCAAACTGGGCGTTGTTGGTGGCGCAGACCACGCTGCACAATTGCTACGGTCGCCATGATCGGCATCCCGAGCCCTATCCCTTCGACGGTACCGACGATGATGGCAGCCGCTGGGCCGTCCCGGACGCGTTGCGCCGAGCGATGTTGGCCCAGCGCCGCCTGTTCGAGCGTCTACCCGGAGCGGCTGATCCGATTTTCATTCCGCTGGATTTCACTAGGCCGGAACAGGGGCTGCCGCCTTCCGACTATGGCGCCGAGCGGTTATGGCAGGTGTTGGAAACGCAGCTACCAGAGATCGTCGCGGGCCTGAAGACTGTTGTCGCGGGTCAGTCGGAGCAACGCCTGCGTGCTAAGGACATTCTGCCATGGTCGTTCGCGGCAGCGGCGACCAATGCCGTGCCGCTGCCGGTACTCGGTGGTCTGGGTTCCGCCAGTCTTCAGGCCCTGATGGTGCGCCAGATCGCCCGGCGCTGTGGCTTCCGTGCAAATCTGGACCTCTGGAGCGAGTTTGTCTCGGCCCTGGGTGTAGGGTTCGCATTGGGATTCGGTGGGCGCTGGTTGCTGCAACAGGTGGCAAAGTTGAGCCCAGGTTGGGGTAGCGCAATGGTCGCGTCCTGGACTTTCGCCATCACTTGGGGGATTGGTGAGGCGGCGGTGTACTATTTCACTGAGAAGGCAGCTGGGCGGGCCCCGGGGCAGCAGGAACTCACCCAGCGCTATCACAGCAGCCTGAAAGAGGCGCGGTCCGTCTATCACGCGCGCAAGCGAGCGCATTCATGAAGGATCGCGCGAATCCCTGTTGCCGAACCTCGGAAATCCACCCGAACAGTCTTCGGTGGCTCATCGGCTACCAAACCGGTGTCCGGTTGCCAGGCCGGAGCGGGGACGGTGCGCGGACCGGAACCGGAACCGGAACCGCAACCGGAACCGGAGGTGGGGCTGGGGCTGGGGCGGTGCGCTGATGGCCGACAGTCGGCTATCGAGGACGATTCGGGGACTGGGCCTTTGGTGGCGAGAGCTGCTGCTCGGTCTGATCATCATGCTGCCTATCCTTCCGCTACCCTTGGCCGGGCTCGTGCTGCTTTGGCAAGAGGGACTGTTTCTATATTGGTCGGCTGCGGCATTGGGTGCGCTGGCGCTGTTGTTCCTGGTGCCGACGTTGTGGCGTCCCCGTGCCCATGGTCTCGATCTGCCGAGCCCGACGCCCGGCGTACCAGCCGCTGAGGTGCAGGCCCATGTGGCGCTAAGCCGTCTGGCTGCTGAGGTCGATGCGGGCGATGTCGAAGATGCGGCGGCGGTTCAGCGGCTGCTCACCCGCGTCATCGAGACCGTCGCGACCGCCTACAACCCGGATGATGACGCTGCCGTCTGGCGCTTCACGGTTCCCGAGGCGCTGCTGATGTGTGAGGACGTCTCGCGCCGACTGCAGCTGAGCCTCGAGCGAGACGTACCCGTACTGGGTCAGGTTGAACTGCGCTGGGGATTCGTCGGCTATTCTGCCGTTGGACCGGTCAGACGGTTCTGGAAGGTCTGGCGTGTTCTGCGCATGATCAACCCCATCAGCGCCCTGCTGCAGGAACTGCGAGACCAGGCGATGATCCGTGTGGTCAATGTCCTTGGCGCGGCGACCAGGGCAAAGGTCGCAGTCATTCTGGTACGCGAGCTTGGCGAGGTCGGCATCGGCCTCTATTCCGGACGCTATCGGCGTCGTCCGGAGGCGTTGCTGCCGACTGCGCCAATCCCGGTGGAAGTAGCGGCGCCGTCGCCACTGACACTGTTCGTCGCCGGTCAGCGCAACGCGGGCAAGTCGGCGCTGCTCAACGCCCTGATCGGTGAGGCTCGGGTGCCGGTCGGACTGACCCAACGCTCTGATTCGTGCGTTGCCCATGAGTTGCAGGCCGAGGAAGCCGGCATGATGGTGCTGGTCGACAGTCCGGCGCCCGACGCGACGCCATCCAAGGGCTGGCTTGAGCAGGCGCGGAAGTCGGACCTGGTTTTGTGGGTGGCCGCGGCCAACCGCGCCGATCGCGCTGCTGACCAACGCGCCCTTACAGCACTGCGGGAGCTGACCGCCAAGGATCCAGCTCTGCGGATGATACCGATGCTGTTGGTGCTGACTCACGCGGATCGCCTCGATCCGCCCAGAGAGTGGTCGCCGCCCTACGATCCCGACCAAGCCGACCGCCCCAAGGCGCGCAGCATGGCCGCCGCTCGCGCCGCTGCCACCGAGGCATTGGCCTTTCCCACGCATCGCACCGTGCTGGTGGCGCTGGCCGAGGGGGAGACGCCTTGGAACCTCGATGAATTGTGGCTGTTGATCCACGACGCACTGCCTGAGGCCAAGCAAAAGCAGTTGGAGCGGGGCCTGCGCCGAGACGGTTGGCTGAAGGCCTATGTGCTGGACGGTGCCCGCAGCGTCCCGGGCCTGATCCGGCGCACCAGGAAGCTGCTGTCCGGTTGAGGCGTCGTGCGTCCGACAGGAGATAAAGCGAAAATCTCGGTCCCGTGGTCGCAGTCACGGCCGATCTCGGCGGAATCTGCGGAGTGGACGATGTGCTGCCCCCGGCGTCGGTGAATCAGAAAATATCCGGTCCCGACCTGAAGCGTGAGCCTTCCAGCTCGAATTCGAGGGCATGGCTATTGCCGCGGTGGTTGCGTACGGGGTCGGCATCCCGTCCCGCCGACCTGAGATGCGTGCAATACCGGTCTCCCTTTGCAATCGGTCGAGGCAAGTTGTGATCGCGATGATGCATGTACTTCTGCCGAACCAGGCCGCTAATGGATCGTCGCAAGACGTTATCCCCGCGGGACTGGTCTCCGCAACAGAGATGATCCTCGGCCGGAATCTCGGGTTGATCAGCCGTTGGAACGAGCACATCGAGCCGTTCCCAGTCGCCGATCGTTACCACGTTTTTCCGATAATTGAGATCCAGCGTATCGTCCTCGGTATAGAAGCGTCGCAGGACGGCCAAACCTGGTTGCCCGTCGATCTGCGCTACGCGCCTGACGCGCCGCAGGAATCGCCCAGATTTATCCTTCCGCATCAGCCCCATTTGGATTGGATGCTCTGGTCCGCGCCGATGGGACCCATATTCCTCGACTGATTCGACCGCTTTTTTCAGCGGTTGCTGGAGGGTTCGCCGTCGGCGATGGGGCTTCTGAACGAACCGCTGCTCGAGAACGGGCCGCCGCGGATGCTGGGCGTTCGCGTGTACCGCTACCGATTTACAGATCCAGCGGAGCGCGGTCATAGCGGGGATTGGGGGAGCCGCGAATACCTCGGGCCATTCTTTCTTCATTCCTGGGCGGTGACGGCGGCTATGCCCTGGTTGACGAGGCCCAGGACAACGAACGCGCTGCCTTCATAAAGACCGTACATGGGGATACCGAAGCGGTCTGGTCCGACCTGTTGGCGCAGGCCGGGCGGCGCTACCCGCCGGCGACGCTCGTGCTTTATCGCGGTTCGACCATCAGTGGGTGCGGACCCGCGGAGTCGGGCATGGGCCGAATGGTACTAAGATAAGCGAGATGGCATTGCGGCAGTCCGGATAGTCGCTTGATTCAACGTTGTTTTCTCGGGTGGCCATGTTCGCGGACCTCAGCACGAGCGGCCTTTCTCGGTTTGGTCAGC
>JBATTL010000635.1:0-5886 GCA_049670525.1 Thiohalocapsa sp.
ACCGAGGACTGGCCGAGCACAGCGGGTGCACCGTGGCTGGTGGCAGAGATGGACGGCGGTATGGTGCCGATCGTCACCGTCGATCCCAAACAGAGCGATCGGCGCAAGGGCAAGCGACTGGAGTGGAAGGAGGCGAAGCTCTCACTGGTGCATGCGCAAGACAGCCATGAGCGGCACTATGGCGGCACTCTGCTCGGGGGCGTGCAGGGCGCCGGCAGCTGGCTGTTTGATTGCGCACGCCGGGCGGGGCTGGGCACCAATACCCAGGTTCATGCCGTTGGCGACGGTGCCAGCTGGCTCAGCGATCAGGTCGAGCAGCGCTTTGGCGCACAAGGGGCGTTTCTGGTCGATTTCTACCCTATCAGCGAGTATCTCGGTGAGGCCGCCAACGTTTGCTCAACGCAGCCAGCCGACTGGCGGCGCGCGCAGCAACAACGCCTCAAGCACAACCAGCTCCCCGCCGTGCTCGCCGAGTTGGAGCCCTATGTCGAACCTGATGGCCCGGCCGATGCACCCGTCAATGCCTGTCATCGCTATCTCTGCAATCGCTCTCATCAACTCGACTACCAAGGCGCGTTGGCGCGCGGTTTGCCGATCGGTTCAGGTGAGATCGAAAGCGCACACCGATACGTCGTGCAGCAACGTCTCAAACGCCCCGGTGCCTGGTGGACGACGGTAAATGCTGAACGCATGCTCGCCCTCCGGCTCAATCGCGTCAACAACCGCTGGCAACCCTACTGGGATGACTACATCAGGCCAATCGCGTGACCGATTTGGCCGGCGCTTCAGTTTCGGTCGCACCCGATGGAGGTGTGATATTCACCCTGGCCACGTGGTCAAGTCGGCACGTCAGGGCCGAGTATGGTCGCTCGCAAAGTCGCGATACTGGCAGCTTTGCGTCGCTGGAGGACAATGAGCGGATCTGTGCCGGTCAGTTCATACCAGCTGTACCAGCGAGCTGCTTGCTTGAACTGGCAAGACAACCTCTGTTGGCTGGACAAGGGTCAGCAGGCCGCTTGCGATGTGAGAATCCAGCAGGAATGGATTGGGCGTGGGGTCGGACTGTTGCGCGCTGCCGCATTCAGCCGCGTGTTCGCCGATACGCCTAAGCCTCAGTAACGCCCAATCGCGGCCCCTGGCGGCACCCAAATCGGGGGCAAATCGCCCGGGGCATCGCGGGCTATTCGCATCTGAAATATCCGGTTTAGTGGTGGGAACCTGCAACGGGGCATACGGTGCACGCTTCGCCGTGTAAGTTTGCAAATACAAATTCCGCAAGAGTTCCAGTTCCGGGAACAATTTGTAAAATTTACCTAATTCCGCTCTAATGGCTGGAAGAAGTCTTGGGTGTGGCAGTTCTCGTTGCTGCGGCTTCGGCCCCGGCGTTTGTTGCTTGAGAGGGCGCTGCAGCCGTTGCTCCAAGTCTTCGAGAAACATATCCGGACCGAGCGGCCCGCCGCAGCTGGCATGCGCGTGCAATTAGGCATGAGACAATCGGCTAGAACCTGTGTGCCACACGCCCGACAGGAAGCAGACAACAACCAGCGATACTCAGCGAAGTCCTCATCGCGAAAAAACGTTCGCTGGCGCCGGTTGGCGCGCCGGGTCACATGGTACGGCGCACCGGCAAATTCGAGGCGAAGGAATCTGGCCATGTCGCCACGCCTAACCTGGAAAAGGAAAAAGGGAAGACCCCATACGCCCTCGGCTTCGGGATCATTGGACGCCATTGATTCTCAGAATGCGGATGGGTGTGTCCTTGCAGTCGCTGATCGCCTGCTGCTTGCCATCGATGTCGCAGACGGGCCCGAACCAAATCGCACCGTTTCCGAGCATCGCGCCTTGGTAATTCGCGAACAGCGCATCAAACCGGGTCCCCACGACAAGCTCCACAAGCGCTGGAGTCACGACATCGTTGTAGCGGTGCGTGAACTGTTCCTTGCTTAAGAGCCTGACGTCTTCACTGCCGATGGTCACCTCGATCGGGAAGCGCGTCATCTCCGCCAGGCCCGGTTTATCGCTGTTGGCGATGGCGCTTTGCATCTTCAGGAAAAATGCTCGTGTCTCCTGGACCTCCAGCCCTGCAGAAGACAGTTGTGCCTCCATCGAGCGCTGGTCACTCGCCAGGCTCGAAGGCGCCATAGTGACTAGGACCATCGTCAGCAGTACGAGGATGGTGCATGCGTGCGGGCTTTTCTTTACGGTGATCATCGGCTCGCTCCAGTTGTCGCGCCTGTCTGTTGGACAGCGATTTGCCATGCGAACGCCTGTCGCGCCTTCTGCGACTTCGCATCCGGCGACTCGCGTCTTCAGGTGATCCATCGTCGATGTCGGCGCCGGCACCCGCTTGTATACCCTGCTGTTCACGCCAGCCCCAGGATTGGCCCGGCGCGTCTGCACCCCTGGATAGATCTCCAATAGCATCCTCGATGCCATACGCATGGGCGCCGGTTCGATGCCTGCGCCACTGTCCACAACCTTGATGCGGGTGCCTTTATCGCCCCAGTCGCGGGTCGTCGTCCAGCACCAGTACCGAAGTCCCAGGCAACTGGGTCGAGGAATACTCCGCGCGATGTTGCTCGTCGTCGTCCTGCTGACGGACATCGGGGCCCCTGCGGCTTGCGAGCGCATCCGATTCCGAGATGCTGCATCCGACGCAACCGTTCGTTTCGACATGTGCGGCAAGCGCTCAACCCCCGGCTGCGGCATCGGATCAAGCACAGGTTAATCGCTGTTCGCCCCATGGAGCGCGGCGCCTCGTCCTTGTCGCTAGGGTCGTGGGTGGCATTGCTCTTGCTGCCCAAGCTGTATTTCTGGTCTCGCGCCCATAGTGATACTGGCGACAGATCGGATAGTCGAGTCGCATGGTTCTGTGTCACGACCTGTCCACCCGGCTGCGCCAGCCAACTCGTTCGGAGGCACGCATTGTCAATTGAAGTACCCGGCCCGAAGGACATCACGGGCGTCATCCTGGCCGGCGGCAAGGCCCGCCGCATGGGAGGAGAGGACAAGGGGTTGGTGGAATTTGCTGGTCGGCCTCTGGTGGACTGGGTGATCGATAGCCTGCGGCCGCAGGTTCACACGCTCGTGATCAACGCCAACCGCAACCGCGAACGCTATTCCGACTACGGCTTTCCGGTGATCGCCGATGTCATTGCGGACTTTCAGGGTCCGCTGGCCGGTTTCTCGAGCGCGTTGGCGGCGGTCAAGACACCCTGGATTGTCACCGTGCCCTGCGACGGTCCCTACCCCGCCCATGACCTGGTGCGGCGTCTATGCGCAGCTTTGCGCGATCAAGAAGCCGAGCTCGCGGTAGCCTCGGACGGCCAGCGCATGCAACCGGTCTACGCGCTTGTCCCCCGTGCACTGGCGTCAAGCCTTGACGCATTTCTTGCGTCCGGCGAGCGCAAGATCGATCGCTGGTACGCGCAGCACCGGACCGCCGTCGCCGAGTTCGCCGATCGACCGCACGGCTTCGTCAATATCAACTCCGCAGAGGACGTGGAACAACTGCGTCGGAAGCGCCAGTGACCATCCAGTGCGAGGTTCCACTGTTAGGTTTCTGCGCCTTTAGCGGCACGGGCAAGACGACCTTGCTAACACGGCTGATCCCGCTGCTGCGCGCCGAAGGCCTTCGCCTCGGGGTGGTCAAGCACGCGCATCACAACTTCGAGATCGACCAGCCTGGAAAGGACAGCCGCCGCTTGCGTGACTCCGGTGCCGAGCAGATTCTGATCGCGTCACGACACCGGATGGCCTTGATCCGCGAATGCAGCGGCCCGGAACGCGAACCGCGGCTGACCGAACTCCTGCACTGCATCGACACCCGATCGCTTGATCTGGTCCTGGTGGAGGGCTTCAAGCGGGAGTGCATAGCGAAAATTGAGCTGCACCGCCCTTCCCTGGGCAAGCCCTTGATCCATGCCGCGGATCGCAACGTGATCGCCGTGGCGAGCGATGCACCGGTGATGCTCGTCCGCTCCCTGCCGTTATTGGATCTGAATCGCCCGGAACAGATCCTCGACTTTGTGGTCAATTGGATGGCCGCACAGCAGCCGGTCGCGCGTGCAATCTGATCCCGGCCGTTCAATTGAGCGAGAAAGGCTCGACTGTCACCCGCTCGCCTGGCGCTATGTCCCCTTGCTCCGGCCCGATGACGATGAAGCAATTGCCCTGGCTCATGGAACTGAGCACGCCGGAGCCCTGAGAGCCGCTACCGACTACCACAGGGATGCCCTCCGCGTCCCACGAGAGCCGACCGCGGCGGTATTCGGTGCGCCCGGGCTTGTGTCGAAAACGATCTTCACAGCGGGCCTTGAACCGGATCGGATGCCGGCCCGCCTCGCCTCCGAGCAGCCGCAGCGCCGGGCGCACGAACTGCTGGAATGTGGTCATCACCGCCACCGGATTACCGGGCAAGCCAAAGAACAGCGCCTGACCCAATGATGCGAAGGTCAGCGGCCGGCCGGGTTTGATCGCGACCTTGTTGAAATAGACCTCCCCAAGCCGACGGATATTGGTACCGATGTGATCCGCTTCGCCAACCGAGATGCCGCCGGTCGTCAGCACCAGGTCGGCGCTACGCGCGCCTTCCAGCAGGGCGTCCTGGAGTGCCTGCGGATCGTCGCTGACGAGCCCCAGGTCGATGGTCTCGACACCGATTTCTCTCAGCATGCCAAGCATCGTATAGCTGTTGCTGTTGTAGATATCACCCGGACCCAGGGGCTCACCAACGCTTCGGATCTCGTCACCACTGGAGTAGAAGGCGACACGGACTCGCCTGTGGACCCTGACATCGGCGATGCCGAGCGACGCCAGCAGTCCCATGCGCGCCGGCGTGATGCGGCTGCCCGCGGCGATCACCAGGGTGTTGGCGGCGATGTCCTCGCCAGCCTGACGGACGTTGACGCCCCGCTTCTCGCCAGCGGGTATGCGAATCAGGTCGCCCTCGACCGAGACCCGCTCCTGAATCACAACGGTATCGAGTTGCTCCGGCATCGGTGCACCGGTCATGATACGAACGCAACCGCCAGGCGGAACCGCGCCGTCGAAGGGGTGCCCAGCGAGGGCCGAACCGAAAAGTTGCAGCCGCACGTCGCCGCCTTTCCCACCCGACCCGTTTAGGTCGGACCCACGCAGGGCGTAGCCGTCCATCGCCGAATTGCGGTAAGGGGGGACGTTCATCGGCGAAATCAGGTCCGCGGCAAGGACTCGCCCTAGGGTGTCACGCAGTGGTATGTGCTCGATTTCCATCACCGGGCGTACAAATCGCCCGATCATGTCACGGGCTTCGGCGGCAGAAATGGCGTTGTCGTAGGGATCCTGACAACTCGGAGGGCTGTTCATGGGCATTCATCGGTCGTGCTGATAATCATGGGTTCCGCATAGCGCGCTGTCACAGAGTGGGCCTCTATCTTGGAGGCCGCCGGCACGTTGGACAACCACCCGCGCGTTTCGGTGCAGGCTTCGCCGGACTGGTTATAGAGCGCAAGCGTCCAACGGGATCTCACAGGACCGATTGTCCGCTACAAGGTCTGCACTTGACGCAGCGGCGGAACGCGTCATCAGGCATGATGTTTGCATTTGTTTTTTTGCGCATCCGTTGTCGTCTCGGATATCAGCCGATCCTACTCAATGAGCACCACCGCGCCATACCCCCCGGCTGAGCCGATGCCACTGGACCGGCGCCTGCCAGAGGAAGCTTGGGCCTGGGTCGACAGTCATCTCCACGCGCAGGCGGCTGTGCGGCTGCCCGTGACGGACGCGGCGGGGCACGCCCTCGCCCACCCACTCGTTGCGCCAACCGATCTGCCGTTAGAAGCCCTCGCTGCCGGTGACGGTTATGCGGTGGTGGCCGAGGCCACCGCCGGCGCCGGCCCCTACAAC
>JBATTL010000636.1:0-1728 GCA_049670525.1 Thiohalocapsa sp.
TTTACTCCCATGGGACGTGACGCGGAATACTTTCACAATCTCGGGGCTTGGACTCATTGGGATGGCGCTGAATGAACGCACCGATTTGGCCACTGGAGCCGAGGCAGTATCGCCATTGCGCAGCGCGCCATACCGCACGCGAGCCTGCTGTCGAGCTCTATCGCGCTGCTGTGCCTGGGTAAGGGTGGCTTCGAAGCGATCAATGGTTTCCGGGAGGACTCCTATTTTGCCGCGGCGCTGGGTCTGGATCAGGTGCTGCCCTCCGAGGGCATTGTGCGCCAGCGCATGGATGCCAATGCTGCGAGCTACAAGACGGTCGTGGAGGAAGCGGCCATCGAGTTTCTTCGCCGCAGCGGTGCGCGGCTGACGCCGCTGGATAACGGGCTGATGCCGCTCGATTGCGATGTCACGCCGTGCGACAACTCCCAGTCGAGGAAGGAGGGAGTCTCGCGCACCGATAAGTGCGAGGACGGCTACGCGCCCATGGCGGCCTATCTGGGACAAGCGGGCTACGGCTTGGAGGCGGGCTACGGCTTGGAGTTGGAACTGCGTGAAGGCAGTCAGCATTGCCAGAAAGGCACGCCGGAGTTTCTCCAGCGCGTGCTGGGGGGCGCGCGGCAATTGACCGCGACACCTTTGCTGTTGCGTCTGGACAGCGGCAATGACGCCCTCGAGAACATCGCCGTGGTCGAGACCCACAACGAGGGCGACGCGCAAGCCGCCCGGACCGACTACCTGATCAAGTGGAACCCGCGCCGGGAAAGCCCCGAGCAATGGCGCGCCTATGCCGAGGAGCACGGCGACTGGAGCGCGCCGCGTGCAGGCAAGCGGGCCGCCCTGTTCGATGTCGTTGAAACGCGCACCCACGATGGCTACGATTATCCGCTTCGACGCGTCATGCGCGTGATCGAGCGCACCATTGACAAGCGCGGTCAGCAGTTGCTGGTCCCAGAGGTCGAGATCGAAGGCTCGAGGACGAGCCTTGTGTTCGACGCGCAGACAATCATCGCCCTGTATGCCGACCATGGCACCTCCGAGCAGTACCACAGCGAATTCAAGACCGACCTGGACATCGGAGCGTCTGCCTTCGGGTAAGTTCGCCACGAACGCCCTAATCCTTGCCTGTGCGCAACTCGCCTACGACATCCTGCGCTGGATCGGGCAAAACGGCTTGCTCGGCCCGGACGCCCCGCTTCGGCACCGCGCCAAGCGTCGGCGTATCCGCACCGTGATGCAGGAGCTGATGTACCTGGCCGCGCGGCTGATCCATACGGGACGCAGATTGAAGCTCGCCTTCGGCTACGGCTGCCCGGTGGTTCTCATCTTTCGACGGCTGTATGCGCAATTGGTATGCACTTGATCGCCATTTCCCCCGGGGCACCAACGCGCACGCTGAGCCGCGTTGGCTTCCTATTGCAACCGGGACGCATTTACCTTTCGCAAAGGTCATCGGCACAGCGATTCGCCGCTTCCACGCCTCTTTCCTGACCACTGAGTTGACCGTTGCCCTGTTGTGTTCCACAAAGCGAATCATTCGCCCATTCAGTTCACGGATTCAGGAATCAATTCGACGAACGGTTTGATGTGTCGCGGTCGGATTGCCGGCTTGACGTGCCGGGATTCGACGTTTTGTCATCACCCTGGCCTTGGTTCTTCTTAAAGAAATAGACTCCAGCGGCAATGCTGGCGATGAAGATGACCCAAACCACATTGCTGTCGGAAGCGCCT
>JBATTL010000637.1:0-22818 GCA_049670525.1 Thiohalocapsa sp.
AGCCGCTGAATCTGTTTCAAATCCTGCTCGGAGAACGCGATGCGGATCATCGTCGGGAAAGGGACCTGTCGACAACTCGGTAGCGGCAAGTATAGATGATATCTAACTCAGGGAGTTAGAGCTTTTCTTTGAGACTCCACATGAGGAAAGCGCGATCTGTGCCTATAGGGGGTATATTCGACAAACTACTGCCGTTCCTCGGGGACCGTCCGGAAGATCTCAAACTTGCAGAGTCCAAAATGTTGGGGGCGGAGCGCTGGGCGTTCCAGGCGGCGCTGACGTTGAAATACTGCGCAGGCAGTGTGCGGCAGGCCGAAGCGGTGTTCGGTTTGAGTAGCCAAGCCGTGGAGTTGGGGCTGCACTTGAAACGCACGGGCATCGTCTGTCTAAGTACGCGGTCGGCCTTAGCTTGATCTGGTGAAGCGGAACGATCTCAGATTAGGCATCAAGCGGGGCGATCAAAGCGAACTTCCCGCAAGCGGATGCCACAGGGGCTGTCGACGACTTTTCGTGAGCCCCGAGACGACCTGCTACGAGGGCATCGAGTTCAACCCGAGGGGGACGACACCGAACTACATCAATCTATGGGTCGGACCGACGATTCAACCCCGTGCCGGCGACGCGGAGCCGATCAAGCGGTTCTTGCTCGTGGTGATCTGCGGAGGCAACCCGCACGTTTACCGGTATCTGCTCCGATACTTGGCGCATGCGCTACAGTTCCCATGGAAAAAACCCGGCGTGATGATCACGTTGCTCGGTGGGCACGGAACCGGCAAGGGGAACTTTGCCTGCATCCTGCAGCAGATTTGGGGTGCGGCGTTCCTGCGGGTGCACAACATCGATGAAATGACATTGACTTTCAACGGGGCACTGGAGAACGCTTACATCATGTTCATGGACGAAGCCCTGTTCGTGGGCAATCGAAGTGGTACCAATGCGCTGAAGTCCATGAGCCGGCGTTGCGTCTTGTCGTCCTTGCGCTGCCCCTTCTCGAAGTGCACGATCGTTGCCCCTTCGCGCTTGGCGAACGCCTGCACCGCCGCGGCGAACTCACGCGTCATCGGCGCCATCAGCGTGGTCGAGGCCACCAGTGCCCCACGGTGTCCCTTGAAGAACGCTACCACCCCGCCGCCGGTCTGCAAGCGCGGCTGGTAGAGGTTGATCTACCGAGGCAGAACAGACCATGCCTATCCGCTTGTCTCCCAAGCCAAGCTTCTGGCGGATGGTCAAACTTCGCAACGTGTTTGGGACCGCCGTGCGGGGCGGGAACTCACATCAATGCAAGGCGTTGCAAGGCGGCGTGGACACATACTCGTGCTTGGCACGAGCGACGCCACCCAGGATCGACCATCCTGGGAGCTAACCGAATAGGCATGGAACAGACTAATGGGAAACTCAGTTCAGTCGCCCGATGATGCGCTTGACGTAGCTCTGCGTCTCGGCATAAGGCGGTATTCCATCATGGCGCTGAACGGCGCCTTCACCGGCGTTGTAAGCCGCGAGCACGAGCTCCAGGTTGCCATCGAAGTGGCGCATCAGCCAACGGAGGTAGGCCATGCCCCCGCGCAGATTTTGCTCGGGATCCCAGACGTTCTTCACGCCGAAGCGCTCCGCAGTCTCCGGGATCAATTGCATCAGCCCCTGGGCGTTCTTATTCGAGCGCGCCTCGGGATCGAAATTTGATTCGACCTCAACCACCGCGAGCACGAGATTGGGGTTCAGCTTGTACTCCGGGGCCAGATTGCGCACCAGGCGTGCGATCGGTCCCTTGGCGGGGTGCCTGCGGCTGATGCGAATGTCGCGGCTGCGGCCCTTTGCGGTCACGACCTGTCCGCTCCTATCTGCACGACCACCGTCACCGAGTCGGCAAACCGCCTCCTGATTCGGTTCGCCGCGATAGCCCAAACGCTTGAGCATTCGTTTGGCGTGGGCATCGTTCTTCTCGGCGGCCTTGTGGAACCAGGCTGCGGCCAGCGCCTCATCACGCTTGCCGTCGCGGCCGACCGCGTAGATCCAACCCAAATGATAATGGGCCTCGGCGCTGCCGTTGGCTGCCGCCTTGCAATAGAGCCGAACCGCGCGGTCGAGGTCGCGCTCCACGCCCTCACCGTGCTCATAGCGACGCCCCCATTGGGACAGGTCGCGGGCATCGCTGCCACCGATGATCTTTGCAAATGAGACGTCGGTCGCCGCTGATACCGGAAAACCCGTCAACGCCACCCATACGAGTAATGAGACAAGGCCGCGTCGAGCAATCATGTCCGTCGCGGCTTTCTCCAAACGCCTTCGCTCGGCAAGCATGGATAACAATCGTCGACCCCGTCTAGGTACCCCAGCGCAACAGCGGGCTATGGGGGCTAGTCTGATAGACTGCGCCCGTTTGATACCGCCGAGCGTTGAATGATAACCGCTTTCCGCAAATTGCACACCGGACGGCTGGTGCTCACCCCGCGAGACCCGAAGGCTGCCATCGCCCCGTTACCGCTCGCGGATCGACTGCGAAACGCCGGTCTGATTGGTCAACCGCTACCCGATCGAGGCGGTGCTTTCGAGACCGGGGACCGATTCCTGCAATTGCTCGCGTTCACCGGCTGCGCCGTCCAACTCGACACCAAGTCAATCGGCGCGGGGACTGCATTCACCCATATAACACTACAGGGCCCGTACGCCACGCCCCAACTACTGAGCGGACGCAACACACGTCCGCCATGTTGTCCCGTTTGCGGAAGAGCTTTAGGCGGATGGCGAGCACGGGTGCAGCAATCGACCTCGGACCAGGCGCCGAACCTGTGTTGCGAACACTGCGCCGCTGTCGAACCGGGCTGGCGCTGGACCTGGGGACGGAACGGGGGATTTGGATGCAGCTTCGTTTGCGTCGAGGAAGTGTTTCCTGGCGAGGCCGCACCGCTACCGGTCCTGTTCGAGACCCTCTTATCCCTTGGAGTGGGCGACTGGCGCCATTTTTTCGTCCAAGCCTGACCGACTGACTCGGGACCGCTCGACTCGCGACCGACACGATGCCGCGACTAGGGAGCGCGTAATTGCTCAGCGCTTCGTTAGCGCCCGCCGACCTTTACTCCGTCGGGGAGTATCACTTCCATGCTCAGCGGCAGATGGTCCGAGAGCGCGTAGTCAAGGACCTTCGCCGAACCCACGCGCAGCGCTGGCGACATCAGGATGTGGTCCAAATTGCGGTCCGGGCGCCAGCTCGGAAATGTCTTAAGCCCACAATCGAAGCCCCTAAGACCGGCACGCTGGATTGCGGTCCGGAGCGTCGTGGAACGGCAACCGCAATTGAAATCCCCCATCAACACGATAAAGCGATACTGCTCCGCCAAAGACACCAGGAAGTCGAGCTGTCGACGCCGTGCGCGCCAGCCGAGGGCCAGATGCAGAACGCACACCGCCAGCGGTTCATTGTCATCCGTCGGAAACTCCGCCAGGAGGGCACCGCGGCCCGGCAGGCCGGGGAGCTTGTGCTCGACGACTGCCCTGGGGCGCAGGCGGCTCAGGATGCCGTTGCTGTGCCTGGCCCAGGTACCGATTTCCCGATTTACCTGTTTGTGCCAGTGTAAGTAACCACCCGTTTGTGCGAGGTATTCGGTCTGGTCGACGAATCCGCTGCGCAGACTGCCGGCGTCAACTTCTTGCAGGCCGACGACATCATATCCCTGCAGCAGAACGCCAATACTGGTCAGGTTGCGCTGGCGCTCACCGTGCGGCAGGAGGTGCTTCCAGCCGTTCGAGACGTAGTCGCGGTATCGCCGGGAGTGGATTCCTGCTTGGATGTTGTAGCTTAGCAGTCGCAGGCGGTCCATTGAGGCGGTCTCCGGAAACAAGATAGGCTCCGGGGGACACGGGTGGTTAACCGCGCTAACCGCGCTGCCCAACGAAAAAGACGGCCCCAAGGCCGTCTCCTCAATAGATTCGCGACTTGGATGAGATCCGCGACCAGTGCCTATTGGCTCAGACCCTCAATATAGGCCGCAACTGCCGCGATCTCGTCATCAGTCATCCGGGCAGCGACGCCTCGCATCATACCGTTGGGGTCATTCTTTCGCTCAGCGGAGCGCCAGAGCTTTAACGTTTGGTCGGTGTACTCGGAATGCTGGCCGGAGATGCGCGGGAACTTCGACAGATTGCTGCCGAGGCCGGCGGGACCATGACAGCCCGTGCAGGCGGGAACGCCGGAATCCGAGTTACCGGCGCGATAGATCTTCTCCCCGAGGGCGACCATGTCTGCCTCGGCGGTCCCACCGTTCTGCTCAAGGCCCCCGTAATATGCGGCAAGATTGGCCATCTCTTCTTCCGACAGCGGCATGGCCATCGGCGACATCTGCGGATTCCAGCGTTCGCTTGTTTTGAAGTTCAACAGCTGCTTGTAGATGTATGTCGGGTGTTGACCAGCGAGCTTGGGCCAGACAGGTTGGGCGGGCACGCCATTTCCATCTAAACCGTGGCAAGCCTGGCAGATCTGATTCGCCTTCTCCTTGCCCTTCTCTGGGTCGCCGTTGAGTCCGACACCAGGAGCCCCGGTCGCAAAGGCCTGGGCCGAGGCCAGGGCGGCAACGAGAGCGGCCGCAATGATTCCGGAGGTCAACATTTTCTTCATGATGCGTTCCGATACTTGTGCTGATGGTCGTGGATGCTGGTTGTGGAAGGTCCCCTCAGGACGGCACGTCGAGGTTTTGGAGACGTTCGAAAATCCTTTCATGTATATCAAGAACGGTCGATATCGGTCAATGCTCACACGTCGACTGACTCGTCGAGAATTGATCGAAACCAGCACGAATAGTTCCGACCCTGAAGAAGGCAGAATTGTTGTCCGCCCTGGCCAGAGAACCGAAAGGACGCGTAACCGCTCTGCACGATACGAGAAACTGCTCGCTTGGCCGTGCTGGCCAAGAATCAGCATGGAACAGGACAACGCGATTTCCGTTTTTCTTCATGTTCAGTGGCTTGCACCACTGAGAATGGCGGGGCGTCCTGCTCCCCAGGGGATGCGCGCGCCGCATGCCGCTGATGAGTCCTGCCTCGACTATCTGCGACCCATGGGCATGATCTTACGCACCGGCGCCGTGACCGCGAGCTCGGTCCCATCGTCGAGTTTCAGCGTCATGGCGACGTCGTCACCAGGCTGCAGTTGTCGCTTCAGTCCGATGAGCATCACATGCAGCCCGCCGGGCTCGAGCGATATGCTCGCCCCGGCAGGGACGTCGATACGCGCGACCTGACGCATCTTTATCATGCCGTCCTCCTCGAGGTGGGTGTGTAGTTCCACGACGTCTGCGGCTTGGCTCTCAGCGCCAATGAGCGCGCGATCCTGGTCGCCGCCATTCTGCAACTGTAAAAAAACCGCGCTGTTGGGCTGCCCCGGCGGCACGGCGCGGGCATAGGGCTCAACCACGTCTAATGCCCCATCCGCCCGCACCGTTTGTGCTTCGAAGACGAGGATTAGGCCGAGGACCGCCATCAGCGCCAGTGCCGCAGCAGTGCGTGTCTTATTCGTCATCGTGGGTTACCTCGATCGCTTGGAGAAAGCAAAACGCAGCACTTAGACGTCGCCAAGCTGCGAGCGGATGACCTCGACCAGACGCTCGGCCGGCGTCGCGTGTTGCAACGTCTCAACCAACCGCCCATCGCGGTCAATGACATAGGTATATGACGAGTGGTCGACCATGTATCCCATCGCCGAGTCACCCTGCCCGGATAGCCGATAGGCCGCGCCGTAACGACGAGCCACATCGGCGATTTGTTGCGCGCTGCCCGTGATGCCCAGGATAGCGGGGTCGAAATACTCGGCGAAGGTTTTCAGACGGTCCACCGTATCGCGGTCGGGATCGACACTGACGAACAGGACCCGGACCTGACCGCGCTCGTCGGCGGTGAGTTGCTTGAGCGCCAGGGAAATGATGGCGAGACTGGTGGGACAGATGTCCGGGCACCAGGTGTAGCCGAAGTAGATCAGTACCACCTTGCCCCGCAGATCGGACAGCGCCACAGGACCGCGCCAGGACTGCAGTGTGAAATCGCCGCCCGCGGGCTCGGCGGCCAACCCGAGCTGGCGGTGCAGGCGCGCATCGTCACCAGGACCCGGCTGCCAGAACCAGATCATCCAAACGAGGAGCACCGCCAGTGTGGCAAGGACGGCGAGCGGAAGTGCCCGGTTACTCATGATCGCGATCGTGGATGCTGTGGCTCAGAGTTAGCCCCAAAGCCTGCCCGAGTGCTTCCTGAGACTGCCATGACAGATCGCATGGCAGGTCCCAGCCAGCAGCCAAGTCCCGAACAATGATGGCCAATAGGCGCTAGGCCGCTGTAGCGCGGTGACGGACAGCCAGTTCGATATAGTGTCGCGCGGCGTAGTCCAGGTATTCCAGCTCCAGATCGGTCAGGGTCCGGGTGCGTTTCGCCGGCGCACCGACGTAGAGATAGCCGCCTTCGAGCACCTTGCCCGGAGTTACCACGGCGCCCGCGGCAAGCATGACCTGAGACTTGAGGACGGCGCGATCGAGTACACGGGCGCCGATGCCAATCAGGCACAGATCATGAATCTCACAGCCGTGGAGCATGGCTTGATGCCCGACGGTGATTCGCTCGTGGAGAATCGTCGGCGCGCCGCCGGGGAGGAAGCGGCTGTCGTGGGACACATGAAGGATCGTGCCGTCCTGAACGTTGCTACCGGCGCCAATACGGATGCGGTGAATATCCCCGCGTACCACGGCCATGGGCCAGATCGAGGCCTGCGCGCCGATCTCGACGTCACCGATGACTATGGCGCTCTCATCGACGTAGGCATCCAGTGCGATTTGCGGCTCGAGACCCTGATAGCTGCGGACGTTGTTCATGTGCTCCTCAGTGATGCGACGGCGGAATTATTCGCGATGCAAATGCTAGCACGGGGTGCAGCAATCGGCTGTGACCGGAGACGGCATTTGTTATGCTCAGCGCCAGTCTGTTGGCCCGTGTGACCGTTACTCCGAACGATGCGCAACACCGAAACGATGCCACCCCATAATTGCATGCGTGCGGCCGCGCTTTGCGCCGGGCTCGCCTTGCCGATCGGCGCAATGCAGGCCGAAACGCCCTTCGTCAACGATCCCGAGATGGACGTCCCGAGTAGCGTCACGGATCCCAAAAAGTGGAAGGAGCAGGGCGTGCGGATGCCGGCCTGGCCGAGAGATGGCGACCTGGTCGAGATCAAAGTTGACGGACCCGACGGTGATTTCCGGCACTCCATTGACATCCGCAGCCTGTCGAACGGCAGCGACGGCGTTGTACGCTACACCCTGGTGACGGAATCGGCGTCCGGCGCCCTAAATGTCAGCTATGAAGGCCTGCGTTGTGCCCCCAGGGGCAAGTACAAGACCTACGCCTACGGCAGCGGTTCCAGCTTCTCGCCTACCGGCGTCGCCGAGGAGTGGCGGACCATCGACGAGCGCTCCTACGACCGTTTTCGCCACGAGCTCTGGCGCCATTACCTCTGCGTCCCCAGGTTGTTCGCACCGCGCGATCGCAAGGATCAAATCCGAATGCTGAAGAGCGGTCGGGTACCGCAGACGGAAAACGCGGGTTTTCTAACCAACTGAACAGTCGGCGCGCGGATAGGCGCCAAGTCCGCTTCCAGGTCTGCATCCGGATCTGCGTCCAGATCCCACACCAGCGCGGCAGACTTTTAAACCTGCACGCTGGCACCGATGTACACGCCAGAGTCAGGTTCCGCTGTCGATCGACTCGGTGCCTCCCCGCCCCTAATTGCCCCGAGGTCGCGCTCCGATGGATAACCCATTGCTCGAAAACACGCCGCTGCCCGCGTTCAGCCGCATCCGTCCGGAGCACGTCGAACCGGCCATCGATCAACTCTTGGCCGACGGCCGAAGGCTCCTGTCCAGACTTGCCGAACGCGCGGATCAGGCCACCTGGGAGACCTTTGTCGACCCGATCGAGGAAGAAGATGACCGCCTGTCTCAGGCCTGGTCGCCGGTGAGTCACTTAAACTCCGTCATGAACTCCGACGAGCTGCGCGCGGCCTATAATGCCTGCCTGCCCAAGCTCAGCGACTACGCCAGCGAGGTGGGCCAGAATCCCGACCTCTACCGCGGCTACAAGCAGGTCTCCAAACAACCGGACCTGGACGCGGCGCAGCGCAAGATGCTGGAAAACACGCTGCGCGACCTGCACCTGGCCGGTGTCGATCTGCCCGCGGACAAGAAGGCCCGCTTCCGGGAAATCAGTCAGGAAATCAGCCAGCTCACGAGCAAATTCGCAGAGAATGTGCTCGACGCCACCAACGCATGGCACAAGCAGTTGGACAACGAAGATCGGCTGGCTGGATTGCCCGCATCGGCCAAGGCCCTCGCGCGCCAACATGCGAAAGAGCGCGAGCTGGATGGCTGGGCGCTGACGCTGGACTTCCCATCCTTCGAGCCGGTGATGCGATATGCCGAAGACCGGAATCTACGTCGCGAGGTCTACGAGGCGTTCACCACACGCGCGTCCGACCAGGGTCCGAACGCGGGCCAGTGGGACAACAGCCAAGCCATGGAGCGCATCCTGGCGCTGCGCCATGAGCAAGCGCGGCTGCTGGGCTTCGCAAGCTTCGCCGAGCTCTCGCTGGCGCCAAAAATGGCCCGCGGCACCGACGAGGTCATCGCCTTTCTCAACGACCTGTCCGAGCGCTCGGTAGCGCAGGCACGCGGTGAGCTCGATGAACTGAAGAAGTTCGCCCTCGGCGAACAGGGGGTCGACGATCTCCAGCCTTGGGACCTGGCCTACTGGTCGGAGAAGCTGCGCCAACACCGTTATGCCATCAGCGACGAGGAGCTCAAACCCTACTTCCCCCTCGAGGGCGTTATCAATGGCATGTTCGCGGTGGCGGAGAAGCTGTTCGACGTCAGAATCGAGCGCGCTGATACCGGTGACGGGGGCGTAGACACCTGGCATCCCGATGTGCGTTTCTACCGCATCCTCGACGATCAAAGCAGTCCTGTTCGGGATCAGGGCAAGACCAGGGCCGAGTTCTATCTCGATCCCTTCGCGCGCCGACGCAAACAGGGCGGCGCCTGGATGAACGGCGCCGTCAGCCGCATGAAGATGGAGCACCGCGCACAGCGTCCGGTCGCCCATCTCGTGTGCAATTTCACGCCCGCGGTCGATGGTCATCCGTCGCTGCTGACGCACCGCGAGGTCGAGACCCTGTTCCATGAGTTCGGCCATGGTCTGCACCACATGCTGACCCGCGTGGACTATCCGCCGGTCGCCGGAATCAGCGGTGTACCCTGGGACGCGGTCGAGCTGCCCAGTCAGTTCATGGAGAACTGGTGCTGGGAACGCGAATCCCTGGATCTTTTAGCCGCCCACTGGGAAACCGGCGAGTGCATCCCGGATGACCTGTTCAAGCGCATGACCGCCGCAAAGAACTTCCAGTCCGGCATGTCCATGGTTCGCCAGCTCGAATTCGCGCTGTTCGATTTCCGCATGCATATGGAATACGACCCGGCGCACGGAGGACGTATCTACGAGATCCTCGATCAGGTGCGCGATCAGGTCGCCGTGCTCAAGCCGCCCGCATCCAACCGTTTCGCCCACGGCTTCTCGCACATCTTCGCCGGTGGCTACGCAGCGGGCTACTACAGCTACAAATGGGCCGAGGTCCTATCCGCCGACGCGTTCTCGTTATTCGAGGAGCGCGGCATCTTCGACGCGTCCTCCGGACGCGCCTTTCGCGAGCACATCTTGGAAAAGGGCGGATCCGCCGACGCGATGGAACTCTATGCCGCCTTCCGCGGGCGTGAACCGACAGTGGATGCGCTGCTCCGCCACACGGGAATCGCCGCCTGACCAGCGAGGGGGAGAAAACCGTCTGGCGGACGCGAACGCAGCGGCACGTCCCACAGAGCAACGCTTGCGCCAAAAACGACGCACTCCGGCTCTAGCCTACCTGAGTCCTGCATTGACTTGCGGCGGCATATCGGGCGGAACCGGCCTTCTTCGGAACGGATCTCCGCCTTTGGGGCTGTCTTCGTCAGTCGTCGCTTTCGAGGATCAGCCGATGCATCCTGCCCCTGCTCAGCAAAGGGCGGACAGTACAGAATAGGAGCCCCGATTACGTCGATGTGCGGCGACCCGATGCCGGACTTGCTAACGCGATGTGACAGCCAGTTCGGTCCAGTGCCACGGGCAGACCGGGCTTTTCTTAGGCAGGGTCAGCATCAGTCCTCCGCGGAAGGCTCCTGCAGTGTGCGGATGAAGTCCTGGGCGGGAAAGCCCTTTTCGGCGAATTCCCCCAGCCACTGCTGGACCTTGGCTTCAGGCGGGCATGGCTCGCGACTCAGCACCCAGCCTCGACGACGGGTGGGCTGGCCAACCAGGGCGTAGTCGTAGTCTTCACCGAGACCGAGCACCCAATAGTCGTCCCAAAGCACATGGACACCATAGAGAGTCCGAAAACTGATCTCGAAGCGGGAATTGCTGGCAGGATCGACCACCCGCGCCAAAGCCTTGGCCTGGCCAATGCGGCCACCCTTGCGAGTGCAGCGATTTATCACATACATCATGCCGTCGTCGCCGAGGGCGTATTCGGCGTACACGTCCTTCACGCAGAAGCGCTGGGTGAAATAAGGCAGCCGCGCGATTTCGTACCAGCGGCCCATGTAACGCGGCAGCTCCACCCAGGGCACCGTGGCCGGCGCCATCAGGTGGACCTTCGGTTTGCGGATACGGGTGCTGACGACGACCCGCGCGTCTACACTGTCTGAACCGTCGCGCGCGCCGGGCGGCGCGGAGTAGATTTCCTGCGCCCAGGTATCCAGATCTCCGGCACGCCGCTTGCCGGAAACGCCTCGCGGGCGCCCACGCGGTCTGGACGCCTTTTTGGGTTGTTCGGCGAGATCGTCGTTTTGCGGCGGCGTGCCGTCTACCCTGGGTTTCTTGCTCATTTAAACCGCGGCTGCCGAATGGTTGGGCTTCGGTAGATCGCCGGGAGTATCGAGACCGACGACCGGCCACCGCTGTATCTCTCACTGTGCAGCCGCCCGCGGGACGGCGCGTTCCGAATCTTGTTCATTGGCTTGAGAAAGCCTTTCGGCAAAACCACCAGTTTAACCGCCGAGCGCGGGGCAGCGCCAACCCCGAACACTTGGTCGCTTCACCGCTCGGCGGGAGAACTTCGACCAAAGGCAGGTCATCCGCGCGACTAATCGAATTGGTTATACTTGTTGGCCATGCGCGCCGAGCTGCACTCGAAGGCGCGCGCCGGAGGTCGCTGTGAGGGATCAACGCTCAGGCGACTGAAAATGGCGAGTCGTACTTGGCCCACAGCGGAACAGCAGTCAATCGGCGTTTTCCAGATGGGTCCAGGCGACGCGAAAACGGTTGCAGTTTGTCCGAATCTGCGGTGCGTCCGAAACGAACCCAACGCCTAAAGACCAGCGACGCCAAGAAATCATGCACTACGATACAGACGACCTTCGCATCCGCGATATCAAACAGGTCATCGCGCCCAAGGATCTGCACCGCGAGTTCCCGATCACGGAGCGGGCAGCGGAGACGGTCTATCACGCGCGCCGCGACATCCAACGCATACTCCACGCCAAGGACGACCGGCTGTTGGTCGTCGTCGGGCCCTGCTCGGTGCATGACCCCGTTGCCGCGATCGAATACGCCAATCGCCTGGTCAAAGTCCGGCAAGATCTCGGCGATCGGCTGATGGTCGTGATGCGTGTCTACTTCGAGAAACCACGTACAATCGTCGGCTGGAAAGGATTGATCAACGATCCAAACTTGGACGGCAGCTTCGAGATCAATAAAGGCCTCGGCCTTGCCCGTCAGCTGCTACTGGACCTCAACGAGCTCGGGATGCCCGCCGGCACCGAGTTTCTGGACCTGATCAGCCCCCAGTACATCGCCGACCTGGTGAGCTGGGGCGCCATCGGCGCGCGCACTACAGAGAGCCAGGGTCACCGGGAACTCGCGTCCGGTCTCTCCTGTCCGGTGGGTTTCAAGAACGCCACCGATGGCGCGCTCAAGGTCGCTATCGACGCAATCCACGCCGCGGCACGCCCGCATGTTTTCATGTCCCTGACCAAAGACGGCCAGTCCGCTATCTTCAATACCGGAGGCAATGAAGACACGCATATCATCCTGCGGGGCGGAAGCAGGCCGAACTACGATACAGAGAGCGTCAATATCGCGGCAGAGGCCATCGAGGCCGCGGGTCTAACGCCAAAGATCATGATTGACTTCAGCCATGCGAACAGCCGCAAACAGCACGACAAGCAGATTCGTGTCTGCGAAGACGTGGCCGGGCAAATCGCCCGCGGTGACGGACGCATCATGGGCGTGATGGTGGAGAGTCACATCGTCGCCGGCCGCCAGGATCTCACCAGCATCGACGATTTGGTCTACGGGCAGAGCGTCACTGACGCCTGCGTAAGCTGGGAAGACACGGTCCCGATGCTCCAGGAGTTGGCCGAGGCCGTGGCCCGACGGCGTCTGCCGCGACAACGCTGAATCCGCCGGGGAATCCCGGAACGCAGACCTATTTCTCGTCGAAACCCGCGAGCTGATACCACTTACGGGCCTCCTCCATGTTCTTCTCGACGCCCCGGCCCTCCTCATACATCATCGCCAGTGTGGTCTGCGAACCGGCGAGGCCCTGCTCTGCGGCCTTTTTGAACCATTCCACGGCGCGCTGCGGATCCTTGTCGGTGCACTCTCCCTCCATGTACATGAAGCCGAGCCCGTGCTGTGCCATGCTGAGGCCGCTCTCGGCGGCCGCACGCATGTATTGGTAGGCCAGCAGCGGGTTGTCGATCATGCCCAGCCCATTCTGGGCCATGATCGCCACACGGTACTGGGCCTCAGGATTGCCGGCGCCCGCCAACCTGGACAGCAGCCCGGCGGCACGGGAGAACTGTTTGGCCTCGAAAGCGGCGATTCCGCTACTGAGTTCCATGTCCTGGTCGGTGATCTGCTCGCTCATGGTTATGTCCTGACGGTCTGCTTCTTTTCGAGTGATAGGGAAGGTGCTTCGACTGCGAAAACGCGCAGCCTCTTCGTCGCGCGAGCGGTTCAGCGATTTCCCACAATGGCTCCCCAATGCCCACGGAGTTTGAGGAATGGCACGTCGCGCTTGAGGGATTGATGCCGAATGGCGCGCCGGACCTCGCCCGGATTAGCGAATTGAGGACAACCAACGAAGATTCACAGCGTCTCGTCGAACGAATCAGCGTTGCAACGGCAAATCAATGAACGCGAGCCAGCGGTCGAACAAGATCTGATTGGCTGCGGCGACGGCGGCTCGCTTGTCCAACCCAAGGCCGTCGAGCGAGCCGATGCCGTCGGGCGCGACGAGCGCAGAGACAGCGCCGGCCTCGTCGGCGATCAGCCGCCCGGCCGCGTAGTCCCAGAGTTTCTGTCCACCGTGCAGATAGAGTTGGAATCGCCCGGCTGCGAGCCAGCACCAGTCCAGCGCCACGGACCCCAGGTTGCGCTGCGAACGGAACGAATCAGCGTCAAACAGCCCAGCGACCCGGTGCGGCGGCACCCGCTTGAAGTCGACCATGGCAAGGCAGTCGGACAGCGTTTGCCCCGGCGCGAACGGGGCGATGCGCGCGCCATTCAGATAGGCACCCGACCCGCGCGCCGCAGTGAAGCATTCGTCGCGCACGGGATCAAGCACGACAGCTAGCTCCGCGCGGCCACCACGTATCAATGCCAGCGAGATCGCGAATCCCGGAAAGCCACAGGCATAGTTGCTGGTTCCGTCCAACGGATCGAGACACCAGAATGCGTCGTCCGAACCACCAGCATCCTCCACCAGCCGTCGCTGTTCGCCAGTGGACATCTCCTCGCCGAGTAGCGGAATATCCGGATAGCGCGCATGGCAGGCTACCAGCAAGCGCTGCTGCACGGCCAGATCGGCTTCGGTGACCAGGCTGCCGTCGGACTTGGTCGAGGAGCCCGTGCGGCAAAACCGAGGCATGATCTCTTCCCGGGCCACGTCACGTAACAGGACCGCCAACGCATCCAGGTCGTCGGCATTGGGTTTAGCGTTCATCGGGCATACTCCTCGGCGGGTCCGGAACGGCCGCGCGGACCGCGTTGCGGTCCTTGGCCAAGGCCGCGCATGATCCTGGAAAGCAGTTCGAGCCGCAAACGGTCCGGCCCCGGCTGATCGCGGCACCGGCATCAAACCCCGAACGTCAATTGGCAGGTTTCTTGGCACAAGCGTTCGCCCTAGAATCGGCAGTTTCTAGATTCACGGACATCATGGCGCAACGATCAGGTTTCCAACCTCCTCCCCACCGGCGACACGCGGAATTGGTGCTGACGCTCGCCCTCGTCCTCGCCCTGCCGACCGCGGCCGGCATGCCGAGCGCTGAACGTTCGGCCTTCATCGCCGCCGAGCAAGCACTGGCTGCCTCCGACCGTGAAACTTTCGATGAATTCGCCGCAAGACTGGCGGACTATCCGCTGCACCCGTACTTGCACCTCGCCGACCTGATGAGGCGACTCGACAGCGTATCGGCAGACGAGGTCCAGGTCTTTCTCGCGCGCTATCGCGGCACAGCCCCCGCGGAGCGGCTGCGGCTCAGGTGGCTCAAGCATCTCGCCAGCCAAGGCCACTGGAGGGAGTATGTCGACGCCTATGTCGACAACGGCTCCGAGACGCGGGAGTGCCTTTACCGCCGCGGTCTGCTCGTCAATGCACAAGACGAGTCGGCGTTTGACGGCCTTGATGCGCTCTATCTTGTTGGATCATCCCTGCCGGATGCCTGCGACGCGCTGTTCTCCGCCTGGTCCAAGTCGGGTCAACTGATCCCGGCATTTGTCTGGCAGCGCGTCGACCTCGCCCTGCAGCGCGGCAACACCGGCGTCGCCCGCTTCCAGCGACGCTATCTGCCAGCCGAACAGAGAGTCTGGCTGGACCAGCTGCTCCAGATTCATGCGAGACCCGAATTGCTCGCAAGCGAACGGCTTCCCAGCGATCCGCAACGGCGAATCGCCGCCATCACGCACGGCATCGAGCGTCTCGCCCGCCGGAACCCGCTTGTTGCGGCCGAGGTCTGGAGAAAATTGCAGGACGAACAGCGATTGCCGGAGCCAGCGCTGGAACGGATCAACCTTGCCATCGGCGTTGCCATGGCGCGCGAGCGCGACAACACGGGCCTGTACTTCCTACACCGCATCGAACCCCATGAGGACAACATCGACATCCAGCGGGAGCGCCTGCGGGCGGCGCTGCGTCTGCGCGCTTGGTCCGATCTCGCGACCTGGGTTCAAGCGCTGCCTCCGGCGGCGGATGAAGACGGCGAATGGCAATACTGGCTGGGTCGATCGCTCGGTCAGAACGGCGATCTGGCGGGCGCGGCGCACGCGTTCTCCAGAGCCGCCGTGGCGCGCAGCTTTTGGGGATTTCGTGCCGCGGATTTGCTCGGCAAACAGGCGGCGCTCGCCCATCGGCCCGCGCCGGTGGACACCGAACAGTTCGACGCCCTGCTCACATCCGAGACGGTCGCACGCATCCGGGAGCTACGAGCCCTTGGCCGTGGTCTCGATGTCAGTCGCGAATGGCGCGAGCTGACAGGCGCCATGGAACCGGACGAGCTGGTGACCGCCGCTGCCGTGGCGCAGCACCTTGGATTGGTGACGGAATCGATCTTCACTCTGGCCCGTGGCGACTATTGGGACGACCTGGACATACGCTTCCCGATGGCAAACCTGCGTCTGATCAGGGCAGCCGCCGAAGCCCAGGGTCTGCCCGCTGACTGGGTTTACGCGATCGTCCGCCAGGAGAGCGCCTTCGACACGGACATCGCCTCCCACGCGGGCGCAATTGGCCTGATGCAGTTGATGCCCGCCACTGCCGCAGAGATGGCGCGCGACGCGGGCATGGACAGACCGTCGAAGCAGGCACTGATCGACCCGCGTCTCAACGTCGACCTGGGCAGCCGGTACCTGGCGCGAATGCGCCGACGCTTTGGCGGCGACTCTGTCGTCGCCACCGCGGCTTACAATGCCGGCCCAGCGGCGGTGCGCCGCTGGCTCCCGACAGAGCCGCTGGCGGCCGACCTGTGGATGTCCGAGATCCCCTATCGCGAGACCAGGGATTACGTGCGTCGTGTGCTGACGTACCGCGTCATCTATGCCCACAAGCTGGGGCACGAGCACTTTCGCCTGGGCAGCGTGCTTCGGCCGGTGTCAACGATCACAGATACGGGATCCAGCAGCTCAAGCCACTGAATATGAGCGGCTGAATATGAGGGAATGCGGAATCCACCCGATTGTTCAGATAGCGTGCTGTCTGTCCCTGTCCACTTTCGGGCGGGATGGCGAACAAATCGGCCTTCCTCGAGCCGGTGTCCTCGGGTTGAACGCGGCGATCAACGCGTCTGCTTTCGCAGCGCCGCGGAAATGGACTCGTCGACGATTACCTCGAAGTAGTGCCGATGCTCGGGTTCGATGCCCCCAATGTCGCGACCGTTCCAGTCACGCACGGGCGCGCAACGGACCGCGATATGCAGATCGCGGCCGAGCGCTTCGGCATCGCTGCCGAGAAAATAAAGGCCGTCATCGTCCCCCGGCAAACTCAAGCGCGCTTGGCGAAACGAGATCTCGCGCTGCAATTGAAAAAAGGCAGTCTGCTCCAGACGGATGCCGTTGACGTTGTACGCAAGCAGCCTATCGCCGTCGCTGCTCCCCAGGACCGACGCGGACGCGCTGCGCACCACCACGACGCGTTGTCCCTCGCCCGGGGGTCTGACACCAGCGGACCGCAGCACCGAGGCGCAGCTGGACAGCCGGTCGGCGTTGTTGATGGCCGACGAGATCATGATGCGTCGGCCCTCGTCGTAGAGGAAATTCGGCTCACGCGGCGAGAACGCGATACCCAGCCCCAATTCCAGTTCGGGCAGCCCGTGCTTGCGATTCTGGACATTTTGCAGCGCCACAACCTGGAGGATGCCGCGCGCCAGCCCGCAGGCGCGTGCGACGGGATGGACACCAGTAGCACTGCCGGGGCGATCCTCGTATTCGTAAAGCGACATGATCACCGCGTCGCCTTCGACGAACAGCTTCTCAGCCCCGAACTCGGGCAACAGCTTATTGACCGGATTGAAGAGGTTCAGGCTGAAGTGCGACGCCGGATTCAGGCCGCGCGCGGCCAACTCATCGGTAATGAAAGTGGAGCCTCGGATGTCCGCTTTAACCACGGCGTGGCTGCGAATACGACGCTGCAGCGGTGCCGATTCCTTGCGATCGACGAATTCATACAGCGTGCCGTTGCTGCGCGACAGGCTGATCTCGTCGTCGCTCTCCAGAAGCCGCAGCCGATCCATGGCCTCGTAGGTCTTGTAGGCCAGCTTCAAGTCGCGGCGAAGCACAAGAAAGTCGCCCAAGAACCGATCCAGATAGGGCGCGCGGTCGGGGGCATTCATGCTCGTTACGCTGCCGTGACAACGATCCAGCGCCCGAATCGCCGTATCGAGGTCGATCTGGCCATCGAGGGCGCGGAGGCGCGATTCCAAACGCCGCCGCGGCAATCGACCCCGAGCGTAGTCCGCAATCAAGGACAATGGCACCGGCGCTCCGATCTGAGCGCGCAATGTCGGCAGCAAGTAGCAGAGGACGATCCTCTCGGCGGTGCCGACGCTTTCCAGACGCTGGTGCAATTGTGCCCGCGTCTTGGCGCGAAAAGCCTGCCATTGCGGCGATGCCCATTGAGCCGGCCACAGCAGCGACGACGAACCAGGGTCGGGGTCTCCCGCTATTTCGACATCCGGCAGATGCAAAAAGCGGCGCAGATTCGCGGGTTCATCCAACCAGGAAATCTGGCCGCTGCGGTACTCTGCGTCGGACAAGACGCGGCTCAGAAGCAGTTCGGTGGACAGGAAACCTCGCAACAGACCTTGATCGCGGCGTTCCCGCGCCCTGGGCGAGAGGTCCCGCGGCGTCATCTCGCCGCGCGGCTGACGGCGACAAAAATCCGGCACATACTCGCTGAAAACCTGCATCAGAATCTGATTCGCCCGCTGCAGCCAAATCTCGCCATCGATCTCGCCGAGGCTCGCGACCGGATACTCCGCCGCTAATTCCTGCGCGTCTCCAGGATCTGATGTCATAAGCAAGGGGTTGAAGAAGGCCTGTTGCGGAAACGGCCACACCTCGGTACTGACCGAACTGCGCAGTCTGCTCAGCGGACCTGCTTCGAGCTTACGGATCTGGCGAAACAACATCTTGAGCACACGACGGTTGATCGTCGAACCGTGGCGCTTGAGCAGGACCAACTGCTCATGCAGTTGCAGGTTTCGCCCGCTGCCGGTAAGCAATGACTCCTGTCTCGCTCGCTGATAATCCTCCTGGATCGCGTGGTTCTCCCGTTCGGCGACACCGAGCATCCAGCGCAGCAGGGACAACTGAAGCAAGGCAAGCAGGTCGTCGGACAGGGCGGAGCGGTCACGCTCCAGAACCGATTCAAAAAGTCGGGTGTAACGCCTTCGGAAACGTTCCAGGTCGTTCGCGCTGACCAGTTGCACCGGCGCGTGACGCGCGGAGGCCATCAGCTCTTCAGCGATCAGGTTGCGCACCGTTCGAACGGCCAGATCGCGAAAACGAGGACTCAGGTGCACGTCGACATGCACATTGTCGATCCCTTCAGCAAACCCATCGGTATCGAAGGCCCAGCCGGCTGGCTCCCGCATCGCCGCAAGAAATTCCGATAATGCTGGACGCCAAGTGGTCACGGCATCTCCGAATCCAGTCATTCCAAAGTTTGAAGGCGAAAGGGGCGATCGCGCCCCCGACCCGAGAGGCCGCGGCGACCGGACCTATGGACCGCTACGGCCACCATTGAGCATTCCTGGTGAATGCGACGGGCACGCACTGCATGCCCATTCTGAGCCAACCGGCGCCAACCATCTGCCCCCAAAATTGGGCCAGCGTCGGGTCAGCCGCCGCGTCGCTTTTGCTATGCTGATACGCTGGTGCGCGCGTCGCAATGGACCTCGCCCCGACCAAGTGTGCCCGATCATCTGGACGGGCGCCAAACCAAGGCATCTCCATCCCGCAGGCGCGAGCAAATGTTACCCGTTCAATCCGCGCAAAGGGCCGAGCTCAGTCTCACGACGCCAGAGCCATGCCATCAAGGCCTTTTCCGATCCCGCCCCGATCAGCGGGAGCCCAAACCGAGAGGTCCACCCGCATTGAGGTGGCTCGCCACCACACTGTTTATCGCGACTTTGGTCTTGACCTCGGCACTTCTGCAAGCCGACGACCGTACCCGCGACAGCATGGCGGATGCCATGGCGCGGATGATGGAGGCCATGGGCTTCCTGGGTGACGACAAACCTGGGGGCGACTTGCCGAGGAGCCCCGGTAGCCTCGCCTTCCCGGAAATGGTGCCTGGCATGAGCCAGTTTGGCCTCAACCAATTCGGCTTGAACCCCTTCTTACCACAGCCTTGGTCGTCTTCCTTTGCGGATCCTGCTCAAAATTTCGGCTTGGACCAGATGTTTCGGCAGATACCAGGTATGCAGCAGATGCCCGAGGTCCCCGGCATGCCGGGCTGGCAGCGAACCGCGCTGGAGGGAATATGGGAAGGTCGCGAGGGTGGGCTGCTCATCGTTCAATCGCCCCGTTTTCGGCTCTATTCGCCCCACGGCGGTTTCATTGACGGGCTGATTCAACAACGCGGCGATCGCGTCGCCATGTACGATCCGAAGAACGACAGGGCCCGCCCATACGAGTTCGCCGAGCATCAAGGGCGACTGGTATTGCGAGACGCTGAAGGCCAAGTCTACATGTACCGGCGGCTTTGGCTGGAGTACAGGGAGCCAGGTTCTGCCCAACAGCGACGACGCTGAGTCCGGTTAACGAAGATCCGGCCCCATCGTGTTCAGGCAAGAAGCAAGCGCAATCCGGCCGCGAGCAGTAACAGGCCGAAGATGCGCCTGAGCGTAGCGGTCGGCAGTTGGTGCGCGAGACGCGCGCCAAGCGTCGCCATTGGCATGCTCGCGACCATGATCGCGATCGCGGCAGGCCAATAGACAAACCCGATGCTGTGCGGGGGCAGGCCATCCCTTGCCCAGCCGCTCAACATAAAGCCGATGGAACCCGCCAGCGCCATGGGCACCCCACAGGCACTCGAGGTTGCCACCGCACGCTGCATTGTGACGCCACGCCGGACCAGGAACGGCACCATCAAGATCCCTCCGCCGATGCCCAGCAACGCGGACAGCGCACCGAAGACAGTGGCGAAAGCTCCCAGTATGCGTTTCGAGGGCAACGGGCCATGCGACTTCGGCGAGCGTCCGGAGAACATGCGTGCGGCGTTATAGAGCAGAAAAAGCCCGAACAGACGCTTGAGCCAAATCGCCGGCAACCAACCCACGATAGACGCACCGAGCCAGGCTCCGAGCAAAATCCAGGGAACCAGACGGACGAACAGGTCCCATCGAACGGCGCCGCGGCGATGATGTGTCCAGGCCGATGCGGCGCCGGTCGCGATGACGGTGGCCAGGGACGTCGCCGCCGCTTGGTGCGGAACCCAGGCATCGCTAAACCCCAACTGGGTAAACAGCACGATCAGCGCGGGCACGATCACCGCTCCACCGCCGATCCCGAGCAGACCGGCGAGCAAACCGGCGACAACGCCAATGGCGGCGAAGGCGGTCAGATAAAGGGGTTCCACGACGTCTGACTCCGCAAGAACTCTGGCCCCGAATACCCGAGGTCATGGCCACAATCCGGGGCGGGATGGCCCAGGGAGCGACAACGACGGTCGAGCGATGGGGCATAATACCGGGCTTGTGGCCGACGGCGTCGCGTTCCGGCAACCGACGCCGAGCCCGCGAGGGAAACGCCGATCGATCAGGTCGTTTCCATAATCAACCACGGCGAACTGAGTAATGAAGCAAAAACGAGCCTGCATCTTCGGCGGCACTGGCTTTGTCGGACGGCACTTGGTTACGCGCCTCGGCGGCGCCGGCTACCATTGCGTGTTGCCAACGCGCCGTGCCCACCGCCACCGCGACCTCAATCTCTATCCCGGCGTTGAACTGCGCGCCATCGACGACCTAAGCAGCGACACATTGACCGACTGCCTGCGCGACTGCGACCTGGCCGTGAATCTGGTGGGAATCCTCAACGAGGAAGGCGGCGCAAGCTTCAATCGAGTCCACGTCGAGTTCGTGCGGCAGATCGTTGCGGCAGCCGCCCGCGCCGGGATCCCCAGACTGCTGCACATGAGTGCGCTCAACGCCGACGCCATAGGCGGCGGCAGCGCATACTTGCGCTCCAAAGGCGAGGGCGAGGACGTCGCCCATGCCGCAGCCGACGATGACGACAGGCTCACCGTGACCAGCTTTCGCCCCTCGGTAATCTACGGCCGCGGTGACAGCTTCTTTAATCGCTTTGCGCAATTGCTCAACCTTGCACCGGGAATACTGCCACTGGCCTGTCCGGACGCGCGCTTCGCGCCCGTATGGGTCGGCGATGTGGCAGAGTCGATGCTGCGCAGCATTGGCGACGAGCGCGCCTTTGGTCGCCGCTACGATCTATGCGGCCCGCGTATCTTCACACTCGCGGAGTTGGTGGAGTACACCGCGCAATGCAGGGGGAAACGCCTGCTGTTGGCCCACCTGAACGACACCGCCTCAAGACTACAGGCGCGTCTCTTCGGGCTGATACCCGGCAAGCCCTTCACATTGGACAACTACCAATCGATGCAGACACCGAGCATTTGTGGCGAGCACAACGGGCTGCTCGAACTCGGAGTCCATCCGACGGATGTTGAGGCAATCGTCCCGGCCTACCTCGGTGGCTAAGACGGCTCATGCAATCGGAGGGCGCCGAATCAGTCGGTATTCCCCTGCAATCTGTCGGTAGGCGGGCGACGAGACAAGCAAGCGGGTACGAGCATTGACCAAATGGGCATTAGAGCCGTCCGCTAAGGTCACGCGTCGAAAATCCGCACCAGCCCTGAGGTTCCGGTGGCGCCAGATCCTTGGCCAAGGCCAGCACCTGAAAGCGCTCCCCCATGGCCGACGGGAGGAGTAGTTGCTTGACACCAGCAGTTAGATCGAGGACCGCGGTTGGATCGCCGGCAGACTCCGCGACGAAGCGGTCAAGACCGCATCCGAGCAGAAAATTCGCTTGGGTCGTGTAGCCGGCCAGCGTCAAACCGGCCTCCGTGCCAGCCAGCGCCAAGGCGCTGAAGTCCACATGGGCCGTGATGTCCTGCAACCCGATGTGCGTAAACACCTCCGTATGCGCCCGATGGCGGTAGTGGCACATCAGCGTGCCACCGGCGCGCTCCGGCAGGTAATACTCGGTGCGGGGATAACCGTAGTCGATCAGCAGTACCATGCCGGCGGTGAGGCTTGCGGCGACGGCCTTGACCCAGGGAAAGAAGCGCAGGTTGATTTCGGAGCAGTAACCAGGCTCCAGCGTCCGCCCATCCGCGATGGCTTGCGTCCGAATTCGTTCGACCGCGGCCTCCAGCCCAGACGACATTGGTTCTCCGGCGCGGACCTCAAAACCCTCACCCGATGCGACGACGAACAACTCCCGTACGTTGCCATCGTCGGCGATGCAAAATCGGTGTACAGGCATCGCATCCAGCACCTCATTGGCCAGCACGATACCGTTGAAGTGCTCGGGCAACGCGTCGATCCAGTGCACACGTTCGATGAATTCGGGCACATGGTCACGCATGCACGCATGCTGACGCGCGGCCAATTCCGGGCTGAGTTCCATGATCAGATAGCGGTCCGGCGGCGAACCGCGCGCAGCCAGCGCCGGAAGCAGCCCCGCGGCCAG
>JBATTL010000638.1:0-2992 GCA_049670525.1 Thiohalocapsa sp.
CTCCACCAGTTGCATAGCGTGGCTATGCAACTGGTGGCACTCCTCGAAGGCGAACGAAACTACGGCCCAATCTGGTACGAAGATCTCCCGGATTCGTTTTAGTTGGCGCCGCCGAACCGATCCAACGCTTTGCGAAGCGCCGGCCGCCCGCTGGCGTAGTCCCTCAGGTCAATGCCCTCTGCGATGGCCTCCCAGGCCTGGCGAATACTTGCGGCACCGCCGCGGGGTCCATCTGGATGACCGAACACACCGCGGCCGGGCACGAAGCCGAAGTCCGCGCTGCCGATCCGTTCGTACACCGCCTTGAGCGTCGCCGCGGAATCGCTGCCACCGGGCACGGGTAGCGCCGGCTTGATCGGCCCCATCGGTTCAATGCAGGCAGCGACGTTCTCCAATACCTCGGCCTCGGAGGTCATCATACGACTGCCGAAGCCGGGCATGATGATCACATCGATTCCGGCCAGACGCTGCAGCCGGGTCAGTACGCGGGTGTGCACGCCGAAGTGCGGCAAGCGGGTGGCGGCGGCAATGAACGGAAAGTGCGAGATTAGCGGCACGCTGGCGTGCCGGCGTAGCATGCGCACAGCGCTCAGACCCACTGGCAGCGCGTTGACCATGACGGCGTTGGCGCCGTTGCCCACCGCGGTGTCGTGCAGTTCCAGCAACCGATCGACCTCGTCGGTGATATTGGCCAGATAGACCTTGGTGACGCCAGTGGCCTGTTCCGCACGCCGTCGGGCGGCTCCGAGCAGCGCCGAGCGCTCAGCGAGCGGCGACCAGTTCGGATCGGCGAGCATCTCGTCATCCTTGGCGATGTCGAGCCCGCCCAGCCAGGCTTCATGGGCGAGTTCGGCAAAGGGCTCCGGGGCCAGTCCGATGTTGGGCTTGATGACGCCGAAGAAGAACGGTCGGTCATGGATGCCCCACAGCTCCCGAAGACCGTCGATACCGAAGCCTGGTCCATCGAAGGCGGCCAGGAAGGAGTCCGGAAACGCGATGTCCAGCAACTTCACCAGTGGAACGCCCGGCGCGAAGTAGGCCCCTTCGCCGAGGACCGCGCTGATCAGATTCGGCAATCTCGGGCCGAAGTTGCGATGCGGATGGGCGATCCGCACCCGGCAAGCGCTGACCGGCCCGGCAACCGGCGGGTCGAGCGGGTAGCTGGTGACCGACAGCTCGGTCTCCACCTCCAGGTCGACGACTTTGGCGCCGAAGCGGGGGCGGTAGTCCTCGTCAACGTCCACCCGCTTCCATTGCGCGGTGGACTGTTCGCTGCACAGGTGCGCGGCAGCGGTCGTGGGATCACCGCTGCACTCGAAGTAATAGTCCAGAAACAGGTACTCCTCGACATCGAGCTCGGACGGATCGGCGAAGAACTCCCGGATATCCTGCTGGTCCATGGTTCAGACCTCTTGCGACTGGCCGATGAATTGCATAGTCACGCTGCGCTGCGCGCGGGGACCGTCGAGCTCGATGAAAAAGACCGACTGCCAGCCTCCCAGCAGCAGCTCCCCGTCGACAACCGGGATACTCTCCGACGCGTTTATGAACAGTCCGAGCAGGTGTGCGTGGGCGTTGTCGCGATCGTCCACCGGCGCCAGGTTGTGCAGGTAGTCGCCGTCGCGCGGCACCAGCCGCTTCAGAAAGCTGACCATATCGCGCTGCAACTGGGCCTCGCTCTCGTTTAGATTCAAGCGGGCCGTGGTGTGACGGGAGATCAGCGTGACCAGGCCGTTGCGCAGGCCGCTCGCGGCGAGTCGATCGCGCACTTGCTGCGTGATGTCGATGACCTGAATCGGTTCGCTGGTCGTCAGGCTGATGCTGTCCAGGGTGCTGAGCATGGCTGTCAGTGTCGCTGATCAAGACGCGGAGTTTGAGGCGGCAAAGCATACTGGAGCTATGGCTCGGATGGCCATCGAACTTGAACATCACCATGGGGTTCGGTGATCCTAGAGCGCGTCCCCAAGGGTCGGCGGCACAACTCGACCCCGATTGACTGCCATCAATGTGATCAACATCTTGCTGTGGGACCGTCGGACGCTGTTCGAACCGCACCAACACCAGTCGTCCCGCTGATTTCATGACCCTGTCCGACCTGGTCAACACCTTCGGAACCGACCTGCTGCGTCGCTATGGCGCTCGGGTGCACAAGCTCGCTATTCATGCCGGCTTCACCTGCCCGAACCGGGACGGCAGCAAGGGGAGTGGTGGCTGCTCGTTCTGCAACAATGCATCGTTCAGTCCCAATGCGGACCGCGAGCCATCGGTGGCGGAGCAGATCGCGGCGGGACGGCGCGTGGTGCGAAAGCGAACTGGCGCAATGCGTTTTCTGGCCTACTTCCAGGCCTACACCAACACTTACGACGACGTCGAGCGCCTCGGCGCGCTGTATCGACAGGCCCTGTCTGAGCCCGACGTCGTTGGCCTTTCCATTGGTACTCGCCCGGACTGCGTGCCGGATGCCGTGCTGGATCTGCTGGCACGTATGCGCGGAGAGGGTTATGAGGTCTGGCTCGAACTCGGCCTGCAATCGGCCTTCGACCAGACGCTGGACCGGGTCAACCGCGGCCACAACTTCGCCGATTACCGGCGGGCCGCGCGCGCCGCCCGGCTGCGGGGGCTACCCGTGTGCACGCATCTGATCGTTGGCCTCCCCGGCGAGGGCCGCGATGAGGCGCTCGGCACGCTGGATCGTGTGCTCGATCTCGGCACCGACGGGCTCAAGCTGCATCCGTTGCACGTCGTACACCACACACTCCTGGCCCACCAATGGCGCCGCGGCGGCTATCAGCCCTTGGTCATGGATGACTACATCGGCATCGCCGCGGATCTGATCGAGCGCACGCCCGCCGAAGTGGTTTACCACCGGGTCACCGGCACCGCGCCACGCGAGATACTGCTGGCCCCGGAGTGGTGCTCAAAGAAATGGATCGTGCTGAACGGCATCGAGCGTGAGCTCTCGCGCCGCGGGACCCGCCAGGGCGCGTTGGCG
>JBATTL010000639.1:0-7228 GCA_049670525.1 Thiohalocapsa sp.
GTCATGTCCCCCGGCGACAGCGCCCTCGTCATCGGCGACCCCAAGTCCAACTTCGTCGCCTTGCACGGGGCGCGCGACGAGGCCCGGCGCGTCGCCGGCGGGTTGAAGCAGTCCGGCTACCGCGTCACCGAGCTGATCGAGCGCGCTGCCGTTCGAGCGTGCACACCCGAATGCACCGGCAGGCGCCATCGTGGTCGAGGCGGAACTGCTCGAACACCTGCAGCGGGGCGACGTGGCGGCAGAGGCCGACAAGCTCATCGACGCGCTGCGTGTCGGTCTGCGGCGCGGGGCGAGTCAGCGGCAATTGGCGTCAATCCTCGACTATATGGAACTGCTCCAGGTCCTGGCCGAAGACGCCACGCACAAACGCAAACGCTTCCGCTCGCAGGCCGCCCCGCTGGAACGGATCGTCGGCCTGCTGCGGGACTGGCATTCGGGCAAGCCCGAGGAGATCACCGGCAGCGGCTCGGACTCGTCATAGCCAATTTTCGGCGCGATCTGCGTCGCTAGTCGGTCCGGACCGCGTTAATCTATGATGTCCGCATACCCTGCAGTCCGCGGGGTTCTTGTCTGCGTTCAGCGCTGCCGGAGTGCCTACCTTGAAGTTCACGGTCGACGAGTTTCGCCAGTGGAACAACCGAAATATCACGCTGCTCGGTATGTCCGGAGTTGGGAAGACCTACCTGTCGGGACTGCTGCGACGCAACGATTGGTTTCACTACTCTGGTGACTATCGCATCGGCACGCGCTATTTAGACGAACCCATCCTGGATTTGATCAAATCCGAAGCCATGGAGGTGCCTTTCCTGCGAGATCTCCTGCGTCGCGACTGGATCGCGGTCCAGAATAAGATCCGTGTGGATGACCTTGGACCCGTGATGAGCTTCGTCGGGCAAGTCGGGGATCCTGAGAAGAACGGTTTGTCCCTGCCGGAGTTCAGTCGCCGCCAGGCCATGTACAGGGAAGCCGAGATCCAGGCCATGCTGGATGTGCCCGCGTTTATCGACAAGGCGCGGCGCATCTATGGCTATCGGCATTTCGTCAACGACGTCGGTGGCAGCCTTTGTGAGCTCGACGAGCCCAGGGTCATGGATCTACTGGCTAAACATACGCTGATTCTGTACGTCCAGGTGCCGGAGCCCGACGAGATCAAATTGATCCGCCGCGCCCAGTCTGACCCAAAGCCCTTGTACTTCCGACCCGCGTTTCTTCAGTCCGCTGTCAAGGACTATCTGGCGAAAAAGGGGCTCACCTATGTTACCGACATTGACCCCAATGACTTCACGCGTTGGGTGTTCCCGCGCCTGTTTCATTCCCGGGTGCCGCGCTATGAGGCCATCGCGCGGCCTCTCGGCTACACGGTCGTGTCCACTGAGGTGGCTGCCGTGCGTGACGAGCAGGACTTTCTCGCGCTGGTCGAGGCGGCCATCGCGAGAAAGGTTGAGCAACAGCATCCTGCTCAATAGGATTCATCCACCGAGTAGCGCGCAGCCATCGAGGAAGCCATGCCTATCGTCGCCCATAACGATCTCCCCACCTTCGAGCGACTGCGCGCCGAAGGACAGAATATCCTCGAGACGCGCCGTGCACTCCATCAGGATATCCGGGAGTTGCATATCGGTTTGCTGAATATGATGCCCGACGCGGCGCTTGCCGCCACGGAGCGACAATTCTTTCGCCTTGTCGGCCAGAGCAATCAGATCGCGCAATTCTATGTGCATCCATTCAGCCTTGCCGGTCTGAAACGATCAGCCGAAGCCAACGCGCACATCGAGCGCTGGTACGAGCCCTTCGAACGCATCCGGTCTCAGGGTCTAGACGGTCTCATTATCACCGGTGCCAACGTGGCCGGTCACAACCTGGCCGATGAGCCGTTCTGGGACCCGCTGATCGAGGTCGTCGACTGGGCGTATGAAAATGTGACATCCACCCTCTGTTCCTGCCTAGCGACCCATGCGGTCATGCAGTTCCGCTGTGGGCAAGCGCGGCGTCCGTTACCCGCCAAGCGCTGGGGCGTTTACGTCCACCGGGTCGTGGATCGGCGCCATCCGTTGGTGAGCAGCGTCAACACGTTGTTTGACGTGCCACATTCGCGCTTCAATGACATCTCCCGTGCGCAGTTCGATGCCGTGGGCGCCCGGGTGCTGGTGGAGAGCGACACGGCAGGCGTGCACTTGGCCGTGAGTCCCGACGGGTTGCGGCAAGTGATGTTCCAAGGTCATCCCGAGTACGACATCGTCTCGCTGCTCAAGGAATACAAACGCGAGGTACGCCGGTTTATCAGTGGTGAGCGGGATGACTATCCGCTGTTTCCGGAGCATATCTTTAGCGCCAAGACCGGCGCCCTGCTGAACGAATACCGTACGTTGCTGGAGCAGGAGATCGACCGTGGCCGACGGCCGCCGGAGTTGCCGGAGGCGCGAGTCGCCGCCGGACTCGACAACACCTGGCGCGATACCGCCGAAGGTGTGGTGGGCAACTGGATGGGTCTGATCTACCGCGTGACGCACAACGATCGGCGTATCCCGTTCATGGATGGCGTCGACCCTGACGATCCCCTCGGCATAGCGAGCGCCGCAAGATTCAGCGCTTCCAGTGCGGGGTAGGACGCCCCGCTATTTTCAATGACCTTGAGTCGCTGAAAATGAGGGGCCATCCTTGGCTTGCACGGCAAATGCGATCAACCAGCGGCTTGCTTGGGGTGCGCTGAACAGGTCCAGCAATCTCCGCGCCGTCTGCCTAGCCGTTTTGCGACTTCGATTCCACGACTCCCGCTCCCGTCGCCACGATCCGACGTGCTGTAGGCGTTTTCAATACATTTTATTGCTCATTTTTGCAACAAAAGTCACAGATCGGTTGTGAAAAAGATTCACTATTGTCCCGGCTACCCCTGAAGCCTCGTATCCATTGAGTTTCTTGTGTCAAACAAATGTTCGAATTGGCCTTGTCAAGCGCCTATTTCGACCCTACACTGTGTCTCAAGAAACCCGCATTGTGACCCAGATACGACATGCGCGGTTTTGATCTCCGGGAAAACCCGAGTCGGGACCGACGTTTGCGACTTTCGCTCGCAACAAAGGCGCTGATCAAGGCGCCCGGCGAGGAAGACACGGATAAGCCAGATATAAGCGCTGAGAGGCCACCAATGTTCGACGAGAAAGAAAACGTCATCCGATACAAGTGGGACGCATGGACGGGTTCCGGATACAGACTCCGCTATGACGCGGCAGACAGAAACCACAGCTTCCGTGTCGAAGACTGGAACAATCACGTCGTCGTCGACGATTACGGCTGTGCCGATATCGATGAGGCGCTGGTGATCCTGAATCGCTTCTTCGATATCGACAAGGCGCAGGAGCGCAGCCGCATCGCCGGATGGCTGCCGGGCCACGCGTATTGATGGACGGGCTCGCGGCGGACGTCGCCGTCGCGAGCAGATGAAGCCTCGGAAAGATGCTTCTTCGAAACGGATGCTTCGGCAGTGAAGGGTCGCGAAAGCGGCCCTTTTTTATGCGTCACCATTTGTGAAGGTGCAGCAGTGGGAATCTGGCCGGAACTTTGGTTCAGGTTGTCATTGGTCAAGGCGTGGATTCAGATGCCGACCCGCGTGTCATTGTGCAAGTCCAGCAGAGCTGGGATTTGCTGCCGGGATTCGAAACAGGCGTCCACCAAATACAGGATCGACCTATAAGAAATCCCCGAATGGCGCGACAGGCCGATCTCACAGGTTCGGCTGTTGGAGTAGCCGCTCTCGCAGTCGTCCGGTAGCTGTTGCTTCAATCGGCTCAGTGCCGCCCTGTTCAGCTCCGGGGTGGTGAAGCCTTTGTCTCCCGCGAAGCCGCAGCAGCCCCGCTCTTCGGGTTGAAACACCTGATCGGCACAGGTTTCGGCCAGGGCGAGGAAGTCGCCGTCGAGCCCCAGCTTGCGGGCGCTGCAGGTGACGTGCAGGGCGACCTTGTCCAATTTGCGGACCTGGCGTAGCTGCGGCAACAGATGCTCAAGCACGAATCCAACCGGCTCCTGGACGGAGATTGGCTTGCTGAGACCTTCGATCATGCGGGCAGTGCAGGGGCTGGTGTCGCAGAGCACCGGTAGCAGGCCTTGCTCACTCGCCTTCCAAAGTGCTTCCTCGGTGCGTTCGAGCGCCGACCGGGCGGGATCCTCCAGGCCCTTGCTGGCGAAGGGCAGGCCGCAGCAGAGCGCATTGACGCCGTCGGGCTGGACGACCTCAAACCCTGCCTTGCTTAGCAGTGACAGCGTGACCTCCTGTAGGTCCCGTTCCTCCGTGTCGCAAACGGCGGTTCCCATGGACCGGCTGGTGCAGCTCGGCAGGTAGACGACCCTCTTCGCCGCGTTGGAGGTTAGCGTCGGGGGCCGCATGGCGCCCGCGGGCCGAGGCATCCAGCGGTCCCAAGTCGGAAAGCGATTTCCGGACAGCTTGCGCAGTCCGCTAGTGGACTTCTCTAGGACTCGGGAGCCGGTCAGCCGCGACAGGATGCTGGCCATACCCATGCCCAGTCGTGTCACTGCGGTAGCCCCGCCCATATGACGCTCGACAAAGTGTCCGACCTTTATCGCGGTCGGCCCCCGCCCCTCCGCGCGTAAGCGTTTCATCATGGCCCCGGTGTCGATGTCGACCGGGCAGCGGGTCGCGCACAGTCCGTCGGCAGCGCAGGTGCCTTCTCCTTGCCAGGCGTAGTCGTCCACGAGCGTCTCCAGCAGATCCGGGCCCTCGCCGGTCGCCTCCAGGCGTGCGCGCTCACGCAAGACCACGATGCGTTGGCGCGGAGTCAGAGATAGGTTCCGCGATGGGCAGATGGGCTCGCAGAAACCGCACTCGATGCAGCGGTCCACCAGTGCGTCGGCCGCGGGCATGGGCTTGAGATTCTTGACGTGAATCAGTGGGTCGCCGTTCAGAATCACACCAGGGTTAAGCAAGCCGTTGGGATCGAACAGGGATTTGATCTCCCGCATGAGCGCATAGGCCTGTTTGCCCCACTCAAGCTCGACGAAGGGGGCCATGTTGCGCCCTGTGCTGTGCTCGGCCTTCAGGGAGCCGTCGTAGCGCTCCACAACGAGCCTGCTGAGGGCATCCATGAACCCTTTGTAGACCTTGACCTGGGTCGGGTCGTTGAAGTCTGGCGTGATAACGAAGTGCAGATTTCCTTCCAAGGCGTGGCCGAAGATGATTGCATTCTGGTACCCGTACTCGGCGAACAGGGCCTGCAGATCCAGGGTCGCGGCGGCGAGCATAGGCACCGGAAAGGCGACGTCCTCGATGACCACGGCCGTACCCGCGGCGCGCACCGCGCCCACTGAGGGAAAGAGGCCCTTGCGGATGTTCCACAGCTTGGCGAACTCCTCTGGGACAGCGGTAAAGCCGGTGGAACTCAAGCGGTCCTCGGCGTCAAGGCATTGATCGATCCGGGCGATATGCTTCTCCAGTCCAGCGACGGTCTCCGCCCGCGTCTCGATCAGCAGCGCGGCCGCGTCAGCGGGCAGTGCCTTAAGGGCATCCGGCATGCCGGGCTTGTCCTCCACCGATCGCAATGCGGCCCGATCCATGATCTCCACCGCATCGATCGGCTGAGACTTCAGGGCGGCCACGGCGTGGCAGGCGCTCTCGACGTCGTGAAAGAACACCAGGTTGCTGGCCTTGCAGGGGTGCTCCGGCACCGTGCGGTAGGTGACCTCGGCGATGAATCCCAGCGTACCCTCGGAGCCGATCATCAGGTGTTGCAGGATCTCGAAGGGGTCCTCGAAGTCGACCAGGGCGTTGAGGCTGTATCCGGTGGTGTTCTTGATGCTGAACTTGCGGCTGATGCGCTCCGCCAGCGCTTCGTCGTCACGCACGCGCTTGTTCAACCCGGTCAGTGCATGCAGGATGTGTGCGTGGGAGCGGGCGAAGGTATTGCGGCTGTCTTCATCTCCCGTGTCCAGGAGGGTCCCATCGGCGAGGATCACGCGCATCCCGGCCAGGGTGTGATAGCTGTTCTGGTCGACGCCACAGCACATACCGGATGCATTGTTGGCCGCGATTCCGCCGATCTTGGCCGTGCAGATAGAGGCTGGGTCCGGACCGATCTTCCGACCAAAAGGTGCGAGCAGGGCATTCGCCTGGGCCCCGATGATTCCAGGTTGCAGGCGAATGGTCTCCGCGTCGGAGCCGATCGCATGGTCCCGCCAGGCATCCCCATCCATCACCACGAGCGCGGAGTTGGTCACGGCCTGCCCGGAGAGGCTGGTGCCCGCGGCGCGGAAGGTGACGGATACCTGGTGCCGATTGGCCGCGTCCAGTACCAGCCTCAGGTCTGCCTCACTGCGGATCTTGATCACCAGCTCTGGTACCAGTCGGTAGAAGCTGGCGTCCGTGCCGTAGGCGAGGCGTCGCAGGTAGTCCTCGATGAAAAGCTTGTCCGGGAGGACGGGGCGCAGCCGGTCGCGGAAGGATTGGTAGCGTTCGTCCATTGGAAACAACCTGGTTCGGATTCCCCTTACTCGTAGGCCACCGAGGGCAGCCAAGTTGCTAGTGCCGGGAAGAAGAACAGAAGCATCAGACCGAGCAGCTGCAGCACAATGAATGGGGTGACGCCCCGGTAAATGTCGACCAACCGCACGCCGGGCGGACATACACCCTTTAGGTAAAAGAGGGCGAATCCGACCGGCGGGGTCAGGAACGACGTCTGCAGGGTCACGGCCACCAGCAGGGCGAACCAGACCAGCTCGGGGTTGTCCACGTTGCCGAAGCCGTTGATGTCGAGATCCAGTCCGATGACCACGGGGCCGAGCAGGGGCAGGAGGATGAGACTGATCTCGATCCAGTCGAGGAAAAATCCGAGCAGAAACACGATCACGAGCACCATCGCGATCAATCCATAGGGACCGAGCCCCAGGCCGTTCAGGGCCGACTCGATCAGCTCGTCTCCGCCGAGTTCCCGCAGCACCAGGGCGAAGATCGTTGCGCCGAGAAAGATGGCGAAGATATAGGCCGAGGTGTTCATGCTATTGATCGTCACTTCTTTGAGCACCCCAAAGTCCAGGCGCCGATAGGCTACCGCCAGCAGGGCTGCGCCAAGGGCACCAATCCCCGACGCCTCGGTCACCGTCGCGATGCCGGCGAAGATCGAGCCCAATACGGCAAGAATCAGAAGGGCGGGCGGGACGATATCGAGCATGACCCGGGCGATGTCCTTTAGCTCGATCGGCCTTTGGTCTTGCGCGAGAGGGG
>JBATTL010000640.1:0-6885 GCA_049670525.1 Thiohalocapsa sp.
AGCTTAGCAAGCTCTGCACAGACTGTAGCGACCGCCGGGGTGTGATGATACATGCCCCTGCAACTCCAACAAAAGCAGCATGGACGAAACCGCCTGCGCCGACAGTCCGGAACGGGCGATCAATTCATCCGGCGCCAGGGGATCGTACCCCATACAGCCCAGAAGCAAACGGTAGTCCGGATCGATGGAGTCTGGTGCCTCCGCCTCATCCAATAGCGTTATCTCTTGGACATTGAGGGAGGGAGCCTCAACCACCAGGGACCGCAACTGGGGACCGAGTTCCTCAAGGATTTGGTCGGCGCTGTCGACCAGCTTCGCTCCCTGGCGGATCAGGCCGTGGCAGCCGCGTGCCAGCGGATTGTGGATCGAGCCGGGTACAGCGAACACCTCACGCCCCTGCTCGACTGCGTAGCGCGCGGTGATCAACGACCCACTGCCCGGCGCGGCCTCGACCACCAGCGTGCCCAAGCTGAGACCGCTGATGAGTCTGTTGCGTCGCGGAAAATGGCGCGCCTGGGGCCCAGTCCCCGGCAAAAACTCCGTCACCAGCGCGCCTGTCGCGGCGATTTCGCGCGCTAGATCGCGATGCTCGGCCGGATAGACGCGATCAGGTCCGGTGCCGAGAACGGCGACGGTCCGGCCCGACTCGAGTGCCCCGGTATGGGCTGCGCCGTCTATGCCGATCGCGAGCCCGCTTGTGATGGTCAGGCCGAGACTGGCGAGGTAGTTGGCGAACTCGCGGCTGGTGTCGATACCGCCTCGGGTCGGGTTCCGACTCCCCACAATTGCGATTTGGGGCTCGGCGAGAAGGGTAGGGTCTCCACGCACGAAGAGCACCGGCGGCGGGGCGTCAAGCGCGGCAAGTTGCGGCGGATAGTCGGGATGATCGAGCGTCAGGATGGCAGATTCGTCACGCGCGGCCCAATTCAGCGCACGATCGATCGACCTTTGGTCAGGCGACTCCAATGCCTCGAGCGCTGCAACTGAAAGGCCGGCGTCCATTAACGCTACTCGGCCGGCGGAACGCGTGCCGGCTGCACTGCCGAAGCGCTCGACCAACTGCGTAACCGTCCGTGGCCCAACCCCGGGAGCCAAGACAAGTGCTAGCCAAAGGGTGGCGCGGTCGCGCTCGCCGGGCGTCACCTGCGCGTCTCCGGCATTTGCTTGGCTAGAGGTTGCGCGGCGGCGAGACGGTCTCGCCGATATGCATCGCCTGCGTTGCGTACATGACCAGCGCAAAGCTCACATCCTGGAAGACGCGAAAGACCATGACAACCCCAGAGCGTGAAGCGGGGACGATGTATTTGTCCGACTTGCGTTCGGCCCTGCGGTGCAGCGGCAACGGAGCATTGGAGTCAGGCCTGTCACGATTCCAGCCGTCGAGTTCCCAATCTCCATACCAGAACGAGGTATCGAGCGGCGTCTCGTTGCGCCAGTTCCACCCGGCGCGGTTCGAGCGCACCTGATCGCGGCGGATATCACCACCGCGATAGACCTCAAATACCTGACCGACGGCGACACGTTGGCGGGAGCCGCGGTTCAACACGACGACGTCGTATTGACCGATCTGGGACACACCGTTCAGCACCGCGATGATTTTACCCCTGAGGCCTGCCGGCGCGGGCTCCGGGAAGAAACTGCGGATCGGCTCTTCCTCGCGCGCCGGGCGCACGCGGTCGCCGATCCCGACTTCCGTCTGAGCCCGACTTACCACGAGCGTGGCGGGATCCCCAAGGCGCTCGATCCGGGCGGTCGCGACATAAGCCGCCTCAAACCCGAGCACACGATTTGTGTCGGGATCCCGGTACTCCTGCCCCGGCCTAAGCACCTCGTAGAGGTCGCTCTCCGCGGATAAGATGCTGCGGACGAAGATGACGTCGCCGGTGCCCGCGACGATGTGGCCCTCCGGAAAACCGACCACGTAGGGCGCATTGTCGATGTCCCTGGCCTCGGTAACGACAGGGCGCGTGAGGAACGGCGCAATTGCATTGACCGGGATGGTCGGTATCGCGCGGTCGAGCTCGGTCACTCGAACGCGCGGCGAGAGCTTCACGGTGCGCATGCCACCGCTTCCGCCGCGCGTCGAGCGAATGCGTGGGCGACCACCCTCGATGACGAGTTCGAGCACATCGCCGGGATAAATAAGGTTGGGGTTGCCGACGGCCGGATTGGCTTGCCAAACCTCGCGCCACAACCAGGGATCGCGCAAAAAGCGACCGGAGATTTCCCAAAGTGTGTCGCCGGACTGTACGACGTACGTTTGGGGCGCGTTGGGTGCCAAATCGACTTCCGCCGCCAACGGCAGACAGGTGCCGAGCAGGGCGAGCAATAGGGCTGGTAACAGAGCGTTTGGAGTAGTAAGTCTGAACACCATGGCTTTGCTCCCTGTGCGGCTGAGGCAGCGGAAGGCGCGGATCAACATGTCGGCTCCTCGTGTCCGGGCGGCGAATTAGGACCGGAAAACACGCGGCCCCGTGACCGCAACCGATTGGCGGCATAACGTTTTCCGACGCGACGGCAGGGCGCGTATCAGCCTTGCGTGATGGTGTATCATCGCGATATTAACGCAACGTGTCGGTCTCAGACCACAGTCTCAACAATTCCCGACAAGATTATGGCCAAACTGGAAATACTGACCTTTCCCGACCCACGGCTCAGGCGCCGCGCCGCGCCCGTCTCGGAAGTCGATGATTCTGCCCAGCGTCTAGTCGACGACATGCTGGAAACGATGTATGACGCGCCGGGTATCGGCTTGGCCGCGATTCAGGTCAATGTCCCAAAGCGGGTGATCGTCATCGACATATCTGAGGACAAGAACCAGCCCCTTTGCCTCATTAACCCTGAGATCCTGACCCGCAGCGGCGAAGAGCAGATGGACGAGGGCTGCCTATCGGTGCCTGGTTTCTTCGAGGCCGTGACGCGGGCCGACAGCATCAGTGTGCGCGCGCTGGACCGCGAAGGACGTGCCTTCGATCTCGAAACGGGCGGGCTACTCGCGGTCTGCATCCAGCATGAAATCGATCATCTGGAAGGTCGCTTGTTCGTTGACCACATCTCTTCGTTAAAGCGCCAGCGCATCCGAAAGAAGCTCGAAAAGGAGCAACGGCATGCGCAGCCGGAGCCAGCCAACGGACGGCGCAGTCGCGCGGTCTGAGGTCTGAGGTACGAGCCCTAACGCCGAATTCGTCGGCCGGGTTGAGCCGGATTCGCCACTGACCCCCGGATTTCCCTCTCCGTCCTGCCCCGCATGCCAAGACCACGTATCATCTACGCCGGAACGCCTGACTTTGCCGTGGCACCGTTGAAGGCGCTCATTGAGGCAGACTGCGACTTGATTGCTGTCTACACGCAGCCGGATCGACCTGCTGGGCGGGGGCGCAAGCTCACTCCGTCACCGGTCAAGCAGACCGCCATTGACGCCGGCATCCCTGTGATGCAACCGACATCATTGAAGGACACGCGAGCGCTGGATTCGTTGCGGACGATGGATGCGGACCTGATGGTCGTGGCCGCCTACGGCTTGCTGCTACCCCAGGCGGCGCTAGACGTCACACGTCTCGGATGCGTCAATGTGCACGCGTCGATTCTGCCGCGTTGGCGCGGTGCGGCACCGATCCAGCGGGCGATCGCGGCGGGGGATCGAGAGACGGGCATCAGTATCATGCAGATGGAGGCGGGCTTGGACACTGGCCCGGTCTATCTCGTTAAGCGCATTCCAATCGCGCCGAACGAGACCGGTGGCAGCCTCCATGACCGACTCGCGCCCCTAGGCGCGGAGGCATTGATGGACGCACTCCCTGGCGTTCTCGACGGAAGTCTCACACCGAGCCCGCAGCATGACGGACTCGCGAGCTACGCAAAAAAACTCACCAAGGAAGAAGCACAGATCGACTGGACATGTCCGGCCGTCGAAATCGAGCGACTAGTAAGAGCCTTCGATCCCTGGCCAGTGGCTCAGACGAGTCTCGCCAGTGACAACCTACGCATCTGGGCGGCCCATGCCTTGACACGCCCTGCCGAGCCTGACCCGGGCAGGGTTGTCGCGACGGGTAAGGACGGCATCGATGTTTCCACCGGTACGGGCCTGCTCCGCATTACCCGATTGCAGGCGCCTGGCAAGCGACCGATGTCCGCGCGGGACTATATTAATGCTCGCAGCATGGATGGCGCCCTGTTTGCCTGAATCGCGTAACAGCCGAAGGCGCGAGACAGGCTCCACCGGGGCCGCGGTCCGGGCAGCAGCCGCACAATCGGTGCATGGGGTACGGGTCGAAGGGCGTTCGCTGACGGACGCCATCAGCCACACGGTCTCGAAGTTCAACGAACGCGACACGGCGCTCCTCCAGGCCCTTTGCTTCGGTACCCTGCGTCTGCTGCCCCGGCTCGACGCGCTGACGGCGCTGTTGCTCGCACGGCCGCTGCAGCCTGGTGATCGCATACTCAGGGATCTCATGGCGGTCGGATTGTATCAGTTGACCTCGATGCGCATACCGGAGCACGCTGCCGTGGCAGCTACGGTGGGCGCCGCACGCACCCTAGGCCGCCCCTGGGCGGCTGGTCTCATCAACGCGATGCTTCGCCGTTTCCAGCGAGAACGCCCGTCACTCGTGGCAAGCATCGAGGACGACCCCGGCGCGCGCTGGCTGCTCCCGGAGTGGCTTCTGGCACGCCTGCGTCAATCCTGGCCCCTCCATTGGCAATCGATTGCCGATGCATGCAACGCGCAGGCGCCGATGACGCTGCGGGTGAACCAAAGCCGCACCAGTATCCACGATTATCTCGTGCTGTTGACAGGCCAAGGCCTGTCGGCTCGGCCGGCAAACGTACTCCGCTCCGCGCTATCACTAGACCAAGCCGTATCGACCCGCGCTCTGCCGGGATTTGCCGACGGACTGGTCTCGGTTCAGGACGCATCGGCACAGCTGGCCGCGGGGTTGCTCGACGCGCGCGCCGGAGACCGCGTGCTCGATGCCTGCGCGGCACCCGGTGGCAAGACTGCCCACATCCTCGAACGGGGTCCGGGCGGTATCGAAGTCACCGCGGTCGACGTCGATGCCGAGCGACTCACGACCTTGACTGAAAATCTCGACCGCCTTGATCTGACGGCCCGGGTGATCGCCGCCGACGCGACGCACGCGAGCCCCGACTGGCCCGGTGCACCCTACCAGCGCATCCTACTCGACGCCCCCTGCTCCGCCACCGGCGTGATTCGACGCCATCCGGACATCAAGTGGCTGCGGCGCGATTCCGATATCGCGACCTTGGCGGCGAAACAACGCGCGATGTTCGACAGTCTTTGGCAGCTACTGGCGCCTGGCGGGCGCATGGTCTATGCGACCTGCTCCCTGTTGCCGAACGAAAACGACGCCCAGGTACGGGCCTTTCTGCAACGTAACACCGATGCCTTAGAGCGTCCCATCGAAGCGGCCTGGGGCTTGACAAGGCATCCCGGCCGCCAGCTGTTCCCCGAGCCTGGTGGCGGGGACGGTTTCTACTACGCGGTCCTAGAGAAGTCCCCGTGACGCTTGGGCGCCGGAAGCAGGCATCCCGAATCGGGGCGCTCGCCATCCTGATGTGCGCCACCGTTGCCGCATTCGCGGCGAAAGGATTCGATGTCACCGATGTCAACACGCGGTTGGTTGATAACACCTACGTCATCGACGCACAGATCAATTACGAATTCAGCGATCGGGCACTGGAGGCGCTTGACAACGGGGTACCCTTGACATTGGAGGTGCACGTGCAGGTTCGTCCAACGGACGACTGGATCTGGGACGCGAGTCTGGTCGATCAGCGCCTGCGGTATCGCATTCGATACAAGCCGCTCTCCGAGCGCTATCTGGTCTCTCTGTTGCCCGGTGAGGGCGGACGCACCTACGTAACCCGCGACGCGGCGATCACCGCACTCGGGGAGATCAAGGGTCTGCAACTACTCAATCGCAACCGACTTGAGCCCGACCAGGCTTACGAAGTCCAGATCCGCGCATCATTGGATGTCGAGGAACTGCCGCTACCGCTTCGACCCATGGCCTATCTATACCCGTCCTGGAAACAGTCCAGCGAGTGGACCAAGTGGCCGCTAACGCCTTGATTCCATTGCGTCGCTGGGTCGCACACCCCGGCGCGATCGGCGTCGGACTGCTGCTCGCGGCGTTGCTGGTCGCACTGCACCTGATGAGCAACGCGGTGCAAAACTCCGAGTCGCTGAGCCGCGCATTCGTGCCGCTGCTCACGGTGGTGCTGATCGGTCTGTTCGCGTTGGCATTGATGGTCGGCGTGAACGTCATCCGATTGGTGATGAGCTATCGCCGCCAAGCCGCGGGTTCCCGGCTCACCGCCCGCATCGTCTTCTTGTTCGCCTTGATCGCGCTAGTGCCGCTCGGCGTGGTCTATTACTATTCCTTGGGTTTTCTGCTCCGGGGAATCGACAGCTGGTTCGACGTCGAGATCGACAGCGCCATGGAGGATGCGCTAACGCTGAACCAGGCGTCTTTGGACCTAAATCAGCGCGTCCTAATGAAGTACAGCGCACAGGTGCTCGGCGGTATCGAAGACCGCTCCGCGACCGCGCTGGCGCTGACCCTGGACGACCTGCGCCGCCAGTCGGGGGCATTGGAGCTCACGGTGTACGAACCGAGCGGCCAGGTCATCGGCACCGCCATCGACGATCCCACTCAGCTGGTCCCGGACCACCCAGAGCGGGAAGCCATGCAGGGGTTGCGGATGGGTGTCGACTACGTCGCCCTGGAGACCAACGACAACGGCGAGTTGATCGTCCGGGTACTGGTCAATGACCCGCGGGCGCGCCCACTGCGATTGCAGGCGATTTTTCCCACATCCACCCGAATCACCGAACTCGCGGCGAAGCTCGAGGATGCCTACAAC
>JBATTL010000641.1:0-1858 GCA_049670525.1 Thiohalocapsa sp.
ATCGAACAGCGGTTCGACCTGCTCGTCGGCGTCGCCGATCAGAACATCCGGCGTGTACGTCTGCACGTCGACCAAGTTGCTCGGATCGATCCGCAGGGCCTGGTTGATCTCGGTGATCAGTCCGACCGCCTCATCGAGCCGGCCTTGAGTCTCAGAGCGAATCCGCTCCAAGGTCTCCGGACCGAGCCGGTCGATCAGGTCTGCATTGGCCTCGCGTTCGAGCTCGTCGCGTAGATCGGCCGCTTGCTCGGCAACGCGCGGATCGTGGTATTGCCTCAGGCTGGCGTCGACGGCATCGGCGAACATGCGCGGCACCAGTGCGACCGCCGCGTCGAGCTCGGTCTGCTCCCTGCCCATTGCGGCGAACCATCTGTCGGCGCGTCGCTCGGTTTGTTTCAATGGCGTCGACGGCAGGTCCCAATCGATACACTGCTCCAGCGTTAGTGCGGGTGCGTGGACCTTGATTTCCAAGTCCGAAAACAAGCTATCGCGGATCGCTTGCGCGGTACGAGCCGTCGAGACGGCCATTTGCCAGCCGGCGGGATCGAAGTCGCCTAATTGATGAATGACGACAGGTCGGCCGTCGTTCTCGACCGCATCGGCGAGCGTGTCGTACAACTGGCCGTCGCTCCATTCGCCATTCGGCAATGCGAGCGTCGCGTGATACCGCCTCGCGATCGGTGCGATCAGGTCGCCGATACCGGATTTCTCTGCAACGATGATCTGTTGATACGGCTGCCGGTATAGGTCGCCTTCGACGCGCAGTTCTGGTGACAGCGACTCCGGCAGATAGACCTCGACCTCGCCAGCGTCTAGCGTCCAGTGCGGCGGTCTGTGCTGCTCGCGGTAGACTTGTGGCGGTGCATTGCGCGCGTCAACCAATCGATTCCACGGCACATAACCGAGGAACCGAGCCGGTTTGATGACGTGTTCTGACAACCATGTCCAGGTCTCCGCGTCATTGATATACGGCTTGCCGTTCGGCAGATTGACGCGACCGACCAATCGGTAATGCAGCCCGCGAAGATGGATGCGCTCATGCGGTCCGACGACCTGAATGAACGCATCAGCCAGCCATTGGCCGCGGGCATGGTTCGCTGGCGTGTCGAGCCGATAGGGATCGCGTTGCGGCGCGAGCACAGTCAGATCAGATAGCGTGAATCCGGTCTCGTCGGCCGCATCGGTGATGATGGCGCGCAGGATGGGATCAGCCATGATTCGCCTCCGTGCTATCATTCCAATCGAACAGGTCGTCTTGCTTATCGCTCGGTCCGGTGCCAGCCGGCCGGGCGTTTTCGTTTCCGGGATCACTCATCGACCGCTCCCTGCTGGCCGAGCCATTCAATAAACCCGGCCTCATTGACCAAGAGCTTTCGACCTAATCGGCGAATATGCGGAGCCAGGCCGTTTTCATTGGCGCGGCGCACATAGTGGCGGATGGCATGGGAGCTCAGCGTGGGGTGCCTGGCCCCAGCATTGATACGTTCGGCAAGCGCGGGAATGCTACGCCATTGGACGAACGCTTCCGGCAGTTCGTGCTGCGGGGTGGCAGCGGGGAATTGCGACATGATAGGTCTACCTCTTGTAACATCACGCCGCGCCGTGCGGCGTGTATGCGTATCGGTAGCCTAAGAAATTCCGCGCATACGCGCCGAAACAAAAGAAACAATTAATTGTTTCGCAAAGCACACATAAGAAACCCCGCATGAAGCGGGGCAGTAGTTGATTCATGAACGCAGAACGCGTCAGTCTGGTTTCATATATTCTTCGACAAAGTCTCGAAGGTAACGCTCGTAATGGCTATGAGGTCTCGTGTCTGGCGATCGGGCGTCGAATTCATCCAGAACGCGAGTTATGA
>JBATTL010000642.1:0-2227 GCA_049670525.1 Thiohalocapsa sp.
GTTGTAGGACACGGTCAGGTTGTCGGATAAATCCTTCGCAATCTGATATCGCTTTTCGACGTCCTGGAGCTCGCGCACACGTTCGTCGCGGGCAAGTTCCAAGCGGGCACGCTGAGCGGCGTCGTCACCGCTGAATGCTTCGACCGACTGCATCGCCTTATCGACCTCGCCGCGAGCTGCGTCGAGTTGGCCTTCGGCCTTTTTCAACACTTCCAGAGCCAGGACTTCCGACTGCTTCATCGCACCACGGAAATCCTGGTAGGCATCCAGGATGCGCTGCTCGCGCAGGATCTGATCCTGGGTGCTGGACGTCACATCCAAGTAGGAGTCCTTGATCGTGTCGAAGCGCGAGGCGATGTCGCCCCGGGTGACCTTCATCCAAACATTGGCGACACGCTCGAAGGTATCGATCTTGCCATCCTCAACCTGCTCGACCATGGCCTTGGCGTCGTCACGGATGCTGTTGAAGGCCTCAGTGATCTTTTCGTAACGGGTACTGATGTCCATGGCCTGGACCTGGTCACGCACCACCTCGTTAAATGTGGATGCCTGGGCCAGGGTCCGCGCGATTGCGGCGACGCGCCCCTCGTCAAGGCCCGCGATCTGATTCAACAGCGCGACCATCGGGTCATCCGCGCTGCTCGTCTCCGTGGGCGCCAGACCGAGGTCGTGCAGTGTGTTCATTGCCTTGTCGAGATACTGCATCGGGGCTGCGGTCGCGGTCATCGTATCCTCCGGTGGACGGTCGCTCGGGTTAAGCGAGCTTGCAACTCGTTATTGGGATTTGGACTGTGCGGTCGGAAAGGGCGTTGCCAAGGTCAGCCGGGCAAGATTACACCAGGGTACCGACCCGCAAGGTCGGGTATTCGCGTACGTTGCGACCGGGGTTTGCGATCAGCTACCGGACCGGTGACTGGCCACGGAATATCAGTCGCCGTGAAAGGCTTCCTCGACTTCGGAGGGCGGTACCTCTGCGCCACCGTCCTCGACAAAATGCACAAGTCGCGCGACTGGACGCCCATCCTGGCTGAGAACCACGGATTCGCCCTGCTCGACCAGGTCGAGTAGCTCTTTCAGATGGTTGGCCGCATACTCAATGGAAAAGCTGCGCATGGTCGCCATTCGCTCCCTATCCTGCGCTGCTGCGCGTGGCAATGAAGTGGGGACGGCGGCGCGGATGTCGAAATGGGCCCGCGAGGTCGCGATGTTCATTCGCCATCGTTGATCTCACGCAGCCGCCGCAAGAGCTGCCGAACGAAGCCAGGACCGCGGTAGATGAGTCCGGTGTAGATTTGGACCAGGTCGGCCCCCGCGGCGAGCTTAGCCACGGCACCGTCCGGATCCGTGACGCCCCCGACACCGATCAGCACTGGCTCCGAACCCACCGCGTCGCGGACGATCCGCAGCAATTCGGTGCTGCGTTCGAACACCGGCCAACCTGACAGTCCGCCGCTCATGCCCGCGGTCGCGCTGCGCAAACCGTCAAAGCGGATGGTGGTATTGGTCAGCACCAGGCCGGCGCATCCGGCGTCCAGCGCGGCTCGAGCGCAGGCGATGGCATCGTCGTCCGCCAAGTCGGGCGCCAATTTGACCAAGAGCGGACGCGGACGACTCAGCAATCGGTTCCGACTTTGGACCGCATCCACGATTGCTCCCACTTGCTCGACCGTCTGCAGATCCCGCAACCCCGGTGTATTTGGACTGGAGATGTTGACGACAACATAGTCCGCGAGTTCGCCCAACAGCTCAAAGCTCTTGCGATAATCCGCCGCCGCCTGCTCCGATGGAACCACCTTGGACTTGCCGATGTTGATGCCCAGGGGCACTTTTAGCAAAGCCCGCTCGCGCAGGCGCCGCAGTCGCTCGGCCATGGCCGCCGCACCGGCGTTGTTGAAGCCCATCCGATTGATCAATGCGACATCGGCCGGCAACCTGAACAAACGTGGCTTGGGATTACCGGGTTGTGCCAACGCGGTAACGGTGCCGACCTCAACAAAGCCGAAACCCATGGCCTGCCAAGCAGCAACGGCTTCAGCGTCCTTGTCGAGACCAGCGGCGAGGCCGATCGGGTTCGGGAAATCCAGTCCCATCCGTTCCACCCGCAAGGCCGGAGCACGGGCAACGTCGCCCGGCCGGATCCGCCCCGGTGCCAGCGTCGACCAGCGTCGGGCGAGCCCCATCGCGAGGGAATGGGCCCGTTCCGCGTCCAGCTGGAATAGCATTGGAC
>JBATTL010000643.1:0-15349 GCA_049670525.1 Thiohalocapsa sp.
GACCTGAAGCATGGCGGCAAGGTTCGTCATCCACAGCATTTCCGGGTTATTCATTGTCTGCCGGATAATCCGACTACAAGTGGACAAGGCAAAAATCCCGAGCATCAGAAACAGAACAAGCCCGACAAACCCCTGCTCTCCCAAGACCTCGAAATAAATGCTATGCGCATCGGTCCTGCGCCCGCCAACTTCAGGAAGATACATCAAGTAAGACTGCGGCTTGAACGCCTCGAAACCACCGCCGAACGGTTCATGCAGCGCGAGATTGAACGCCATCTCCCATGCCTTAATGCGGCCCATTGCGGAGCCATCGGTTTGATAGTCTAGTATACTCGCCATACGCTCATGCCATGTTTCCGGCATGAATGCGAATGCGAACGGCACAACAAGTAAAACCAAGAGGATATATCGCGCCTTGTGTTGACTTTTCGCGGCAAGAAACAGGCCCATGGCTGTAACACCGATAAATGCGCCGCGGGACTGGGTACCTAATACGGCGAAGAAGCAGAAGACGATACCAACAAGCAATGCCTGCTTAACCAATTGCTGATCAACTAACGAACGAATAAAAAAGAACAGCGGTATCGTCATAATTAAGGCCAAGCCAATCTCGTTATTTCCCCCGATGAAACTGCCGGCAGGCCCCCAAACCCGGGCACTGCCGCCCGTCAAAATAGTGAACAGACCACCTTTGAAGCCGAAAAACCCAATTGAAAATATAGAGACAATCGCTAGGGCGAGGATGCGTTCCTTGGAGTTGAGCATCATGATTGCGACATAGGTCGTGAGCATAATCTTCCATACCTTATCCCAATTCCACCAAGCAAGGTCAGGATAGAACGAAAAGATGGTCGTTAGGAGCATCCAGAACCAGAATACCGCGAGCATAATCGTTATCGTGGTTGCGGGAATCTGCTTCTTCTCATCTCGCGCAAGCAGAAGACTCGTCAACATCACGACGGCGATGATTTGTGCGAAAGGCTGGTTCTCGAGTGTCCAACTGATGCGATGGGGGTTCATCAGCGATAGCCAATACCAGACAAGCACACCGATGAAAGGCTTGCGCAGAATAAACGGGATGCTGCCATAGACGGCAATGATCAGAACGATATCTCTAAGTCCCATCGATCCATCTGGCCTTTAGTCGGCAGCGCTGTTCCTAGCGCAACGGTCAGAACCGAGCTCACTGACGACATAGCGGAACTTCCCGGACCGCTCCCTCGGAATTTCGTCCACGCGCTCAATGATGATCGAGACGGTGGCGCCGAGGCGACGCTGAAACTGCGCCACGATCGCATTGGCGGTGGGGTCGTCGATCGGTGCGCTGGGCTTGATCAGAATCCGCGTCCGGTCGATAGACTCTTGCACGATCTTGAATTGATCGATGGCGGGAATCTCGCGCAGCACGTAGATCAGCGCGAGTCCATGCATTACGGTGCCATCGCGGGCGACGACAAGGTCCGTCGTGCGCCCATCGAGTCGCTCCAGCAGCGATAGCCCGCGGCCACAGGAACAACCGGCACGGCCGACCGCACCAATATCGCCAGTGCGATAGCGAATGAACGGAAAATCCCGCGTTGCCAGATGTGTCACGACGATCTCTCCGGGCTCGCCGGCCGGCAGGTTGATTCCCTGCGCGTCGACGATCTCGACGATGACGTCCTCGTTCGTGATGTGCAGATTCCCCTCGGGACAGGCATGCGCAATAAATCCCGCATCGCGGCCGCCATAGCCGTTAGCGACGCGGCAGCCGAAGACGCGCTCAATATCGACCTGTTGGTCGTCGTAAAGACGCTCCGAAGTCACGAAAGCGACACTGATCCCGAGCGCGGACAGGGGTCGCCCCATCGACTCGGCATGGCGGGCAATCAACGCAAGCGACGAGGGATAGCCGAAGAGCATGCGCGGCCGGAAGCCCTGGATTTCATCAACGAAACGCGTCAAATTCTGCGGCGAAAACTCGAAGGCCGGCAACAGCCGCGTGCGAAGCAGCTTGTCGCGCAGCATGCGGATTCGGTCCTGGGCACCAAGTTCGATCAGTGAGCCCCAAACAACGATTTCGCGGTCGCCGATGTCGACATCCCACCACCGAGTGGCACGCCATTTTGCCGCCACGTCATGGCTGACACGCTCTTTACCGATGTAGAACACCAGCGGCTCGCCGGATGATCCGCCCGTGTTGAAGCGAGCGAGGTTGGCCGCGTCCGCTGCCTTGAGCGAGTCGGTGTGGGCGCGGATGGTCGGTTTATCGAGCAGGGGCAGACATTGCAGTTTCCCCGCGTCAGAGATATCGCGGGGATCTATACCATGATGATCGAAAAGGCACCGATAGTAGGGAACCTTCCCGTAGACGTCTGCAATGAACCGCTGGAGCCGACCGCATTGATAGTCGTGCAATTCAGCGGGAGATAGCCATTGCGTGCGCTCCAACTCGCGATGGACGGCGACCGTCCTATGTCCCTTGAATAGCTCGTGCAGCGGAAAAATGACGCTTCGCGCCGCACGGGTGTACAATTCGGTCATCGGGATGCTGCCCGTGCGTTCATATCGAGGTCATGTGCATCGAGCAGCGGACCATAGACCTGTTCATAGCGGGCAACGCTGCGCGGCCAGTTGCGCTCTTCCTCGACGAAACGCCGGCCGGCGGCGCATTGGACGCGCCAGGACGCCCGGTCCTCGATCATCGCGAGCGCGGCACTTGCGAGCGCGGCCGAATCGCCCGATGCGAACAGACGACCGTTCTGTCCGTCCGTGATCAGTTCCTGGTGCCCCCCTACATCCGATGCAAGCACGAGCTTGCCCTGCGCCATCGCCTCCAGCGGCTTGAGCGGCGTTACCAAATCCGTCAGACGCATCGATCGCCGCGGGTACACCAATACGTCAATCAGCCCGTAGTAGTGATGCACATCAGAATGCGCGACTCGTCCGGTGAAGTGCACCAGGGAGCTCAGACCGAGCGCGACGACGAGTCCTCGCAGCCGTTCATCCTCAGGTCCCCCACCAACCAGTAAGAGATGTACCTCTTGATTGGTTTGCGCGATCTCCGCGACGGCCCGTATGGCCAGATCCAAGCCCTCGTAGGCATAGAAGGACCCGACGAAGCCAAGCACCGTCGCGTCCTGGAGACCAAGGGACTCGGCCAGAGCGTCGTCCCTCGACGTCTCCAGACGGAACTGTTCAAGATCCACGGCGTTGGGAACTACAGCGACCTTTCGTGGATCGACACCGCGCCCAAGGATGTCGCGACGCAGACCTTCACAAATGCAGATCACGGCGTCCGCGCGTCGGAATACATGGGTCTCCAACGCGCGGGTTAGCCGATACCGTGGTCCCCATTCGCTGCTGGTACCATGGTCAGCCGCCGCATCCTCCCAAAAAGCGCGACATTCATAGACTACCGGTATGGCCCGACGCATCCCTACTCGCAGCGCGGCGACGCCGTTCAAGGCCGGCGAGTGCGCATGAATCAGGTCCGGGCGCTCTTGCTGGACGACCATATCGAGGCGTCGCTCAAGATCACGGATGATCCGCAACTGCTGAACACCGGGAAGCATGGACACCACGCCGGCTGGCGCCGGGGTGCGGTGAAAACGAAAACCGCCCACCAACTCGACAGATTCCGGCGTCGGCCCCTGCTTGCCGGATGTGAGCTGAACGGTACTCCAACCCATCGCGGCCTGTTGCGCCAGGATAGCGCGAGTGCGAAACGTATAACCGCTGTGCAGCGGAATCGAGTGATCGAGTACATGCAGAATCTTCACTCAAGCCGCCTGGGCCTGCTCGGAAGGTTCACCGAGCTGTCTTCTGAGAAATGCTTCAAACATCAGCAGGCTCCATAGCGACGCGCTGTAATCCCTCAGACCGCGCTGATGGGCGTCAAGCAACTCCAACAAGTACTCACGGCGAAACAACCCCGTATCGCCAAGCACTGGGCCCAACAGCGCATCACGAACGCGCGTACGCAGCGGTCCGCGGAACCAGCTCGCAAGCGGAACCGCGAAGCCCATCTTCGGTCGGTACAACAGGCTGCGGGGCAGATGCGGCTCCAGCGCTCGTTTGAGCAGGTACTTGCCCTCGCTACCGCGAAGTTTGAGCTCAGGCGGCAACGATGAGATCCACTCAACCAATTCATGATCTAGCAAGGGCACCCGAACCTCCAACCCGTGGGCCATGCTCGCACGATCGACCTTGGTCAGTATGTCGTCGACCAGATAGGTCTTGAAATCCAGGTACTGCAGTAACGAAAGCGGATGATCGGTCGGGCTATTGGCAGCGTGGCGGCGCATAACATCGACCGCGCGATAGCCCTGCAGCTGCCGCTTGAAGGAGTCAGTGTAGAGGCGACCGCGCATATCGTCGTCCATTACGGAGATGATGTCGAAATAGCCCTCGACGCTGTCGCGGCCGAGAGATTGCAAGGTCGCCTTGGCGCGCAAGAAGCGTGGCGCTCCTTGTAGCGCCGGATAGAGGCGCCCCAGTGGGCGGAACAGGGTGCGCCTGAGGGCAAGCGGCATGAGACGGCGGAGGCGGTCTTCATCGCCTTGCCAACCATAACGTTTGTAACCGGCCAGGTTCTCGTCGCCACCATCACCCGAGAGCGCGACCGTTACCTGTCGACGGGCAAGCTCACAGACCAGGTAGGTCGGCAATGCTGAGCTATCGGCGTAGGGCTCGTCGTAGAGTTCCGCCACACGGTCAATCAAGCCGAATTGATCGACGTCAAGTTGCTCGCTGCGGTGCGCAGTGTGGTAACGTTCGGCGACCGCGGCCGCGTAACGACATTCATTGAATGCAGGATCGCCGAACGAGATGGAGCAGGTCTTGACGGGACCAGCATCAGACCCAGATTCCGCAAGACTGTGCGCCATCATCGCGACTACCGCGCTGGAGTCCACGCCGCCGGAGAGGAAGGCGCCGAGCGGCACCTCGGCAACGAGGCGAATTCGGACTGCTTCCTGCAACCGCTCCATCAATTCCGCACCCGCCTGGGCGACGCCAACGAATTCGCCCGCGCTCCGATTGCTCTCGAACGACAGATCCCAATATCGCAAAGGATCGGGCCGCGGCGCCTCCCGGCGGATCGTCAGATGATGACCCGCCGGAAGCTTGCGTGCGGCCCTCAGTATGGTTCGTGGCTCGGGCACGTAGCCGAACGCGAAGTAGTCTTCCACCGCCTCCGGCTCAACCTCCCGGCTCAACGCAGGATGCAGCAACAGCGCCTTCAGCTCCGAAGCAAAAATCAGGCTACCGTCGGGAAGCCACGCGTAGTGCAGAGGCTTGATGCCCAGTCGGTCCCGAGCCAAAAATAGCGACTGGCAGTTGCGATCCCAGATCGCGAACGCGAACATGCCGCGAAAACGATCGACGCAGCCCGGACCCCATTCCTCCCAGGCGTGAACGATGACCTCCGTGTCGCAGTGGGTGCGAAAGCGATGGCCTTTCGCCTTCAGCACGTCAGCCAAGTCCTGGAAGTTGTAAATCTCGCCGTTGTAGACGACCACCACGCTGTGGTCCTCATTAAAGAGCGGCTGAATCCCTCCCGACAGGTCGATGATCGACAGCCGCCGATGAGCAAGACCGATGCCCGGCTCGATGTGCATGCCGTGCTGATCAGGACCTCGATGACTCTGGCTGTGATTCATCCTCGCCAGCAAATCAGAATCGACAGTCGAAACTGAATGAGCGCAGTACAAACCGGTGATAGCGCACATCAGCCTATTGTCGACGATCAGACCTGATGATTAGACACCCTTGGATTGCCCAAGCGTAAGGGAACCATTGCATCCACTCGGACCAGCCGGCGGAAACACTCACCCCTGCTGACTCGGCGCCAGCGACCTGGCAATCTCGGTGTGGATGGCGGGGAGCATATCGCCGAGAAAGCGCAACAGAATCTGTTCAGCCGCATGCTCATCTTCGACATAAGGAGCGGCCACTGCGATCAGTGCAGCCTCGCCATGCCGTCCGAGCAGCCAGGACTTGACCTCAAGAAGCTTTGCGACATAAGGGTTGGCCGTGTGATGACCCCCAACCAGGTACCAGGTCCACACCAGCAAGCGCTCCCCGAGCCGCGACGCAAGCCGATGCTCCTGCAGGCTAAAATTACGAGTCCCAACCCTGACCTTCCTCGGCGAAATTTGAGTGTCGCTCCAAACCGGATGCTCTTGCTCAAGCATCATGTTGCCGGAGCTGACTAGTTCCGCACCCTGCCTCTGGGTGCGATACAAGCCGAGATACAGCCCGACAGGCGCCGTCCTGTCATCCCTGTCCCGAGCCTCATAGAAGGCGTAGATGCTGCCATCAGCGCCGACGATTCTGGGTCGCCAGTCCCAGAGCGATTCGGATTCAACCAGAACCCATTCGGATGCAACGGGAGCAGAGACTGCCACCGCCTCAGCAGCGCCCTCATGTTCCGACAATCCCCACCCGAGCGCTGGCCAAAAGGCCGCTGCCACGACGAGGAACGAGAGCACACGGAATCCATCCTTACGTCCGGTCTCTTGCACCCCAACAATCAGGTCCGGCGCTGGCTCCGGGCCGGCCGGATCGCGCCAAAGACTGCCGATCAAGAACATGATCGTGACGACGATACCGAAGAAGACCCAGCCGTAGATCAGGTGTACGACACCCATAGCAAGGTCCATGCCGCCGAGATGACCCAACATCACAATCATGTAGGCGCGCAGCCCGTTTGCCAGAATCGGCACACAGATCGAGAAAACGAGAAACAGCAATCGCTTCCACCACGCCGTATACGTTAGGTAAGCAAACAGCACACCCAGGGTCACGGACGCGATCAGGTAACGCACGCCGCTGCAAGCTTCCACCACCGACCATCGCCCGCTTGGGATCGTAAAAAACGTGCCCTCCCGATAGACGGGGATACCGGTGATCTCAAGCATGCCAACGGTGAAGTCGGCGGTGAAATTCATCATCGGATAGATTAGCCCCTCACCGACCGGCACACCCAGGAACAAGAACAGGATCGGAAACGCCAGATAACTCGCGACGCGGTGTCCGATCAGGGCCCAAATAGCCACCGCAAGCATTGCAACGAACCCGAACTGCTGTACGACGAGTGTATCGACTAGGTAGGCGACCAGCCAGCCGAAGCCGATCGGCAGAAACAACAACACTGGCAATAGGGTCGGTTTCGGCATCAGACCTTTCAGGCCTCGACGCTTTTCCCACACCAACCATAGGCTGATCGGGACGATCAAATAGCCGTGGGCGAAAGTCTCTGATCGCTCCCAGATGGAAACAATGGACCAGGCCGTGTCGCGAAAAAGGATGACGACAATAGAGACGGCCGCCGTCAAGAGCAGCACGGACTGTGCCCAGTTGGCTGAAACCGCCGACGCCTGGGCTGGATTACCGGTCGCCGGCGACTTCGATGCCGATCGTGTATTGAACATGGTCAAACCTTCAAGAGCAAGAGACCTGTACCTAACCCTGTACCAATGCCATGAAGCGTTTCGTCGCGCTCGCCCAGTCAAAGCGGCGTAGAATGAATGCGCGGGCGGCCGCACCGATGGCCGGGTGTCGTCCCGACAATAATTCAGTAACGCGCTCGGCGAAGTATTCCGGCTCATCAGCGAGAATCACGGTATTGCCATCTGCCGCGTCGATGCCCTCAAGACCTGCAGAAGTTAGAACCACGGGGCGCGCCATGGCCATGCCCTCCAGCACCTTGTTCTGTATACCCCGCGCGATTCGCATCGGCGCGACCACCGCAGCAGCGTGTTGCAGGTAGGGCCTGACATCGGGCACACGACCGGTAACAACGATGCCGTCCGCAGCCAACGCGATGATCTCGGCGTCGGGGCGCGACCCGACAACGTAGAACGCGGCGCCGGGCGCTTGCGCTCGGATTCCAGGCCAGACGCGCCGGGCAAACCAAAGAACGGCGTCGACATTCGCCCAGTAATCCATTGCGCCTGTGAAGACGATCGCGGACTGACCTTGCGGAAATGGCGAGACACGTGCCGCATGGGGCGCAAAGTAGAGGTGATCGACACCATTGGTAACATGCTCAGAACGAACATCAGAACCTACCATTGACCGAAAGAATCCGGCCTCGGAGCGCGATACGAAAAGACTGAGGTCGAATTCGCGTGCAACCGCTGCGTCATGCTCCAAAAGGCGTTCCGACTCTCGGGCGTAGATCCAGGCAACTAGGCCATGCCGCCGTGCGGCGTACTGCCGCCATTTCTCCGAATCGACGTCCACGAAGTCGATGACACGACGAAGCCGGGAAAAGCGCGGTCCCGCCACATATTGCGCCATGGCGGAGGAGTACACGACGACGCGCTCGATTTGCTGCGAACGCATCGTCTCCGCGATCCAAGCCGCAATCCGCGCATCGCGATAGTAGCGAGGCGTTAGCGGCGCCGCCGTCAACAGTGCCGGCACACTGCGGAGTTTGGCTCGGTTGGGCGATAGTCGCACCAAGCAGACATTAGCGCAGATCGCGCGGAGCCTCGGTGCGTATTGCCAGTCGTTCGGATCATCGACGAAAGCGCCCAAATGCACGGAGTAGCGCTCGGCGAGCGCGCGAAGCCATTGATGGGAACGGATCTTGTCACCCTTGTCAGGCGGATACGGGATTCGATGACAGAGCAGTAACAAATCGCCGCCATTCGCGCCTGCTCCTGTCACCTCCTAGTCCTATCAAGCGTCCTATTGGGCGCGGCTAACGGCCTCTTGCTCATCCGAGATACCCGAGTCATCCTAGGTGCCGGGCCAATATCGGCCCGAAGGTGTTCGCCAAGGGCAATGGCAATCGCTTCCACGCCTCGATGAAATAGCGATACTTGGGATTGTTGGGATTGACGTCGGGCAGCCGATTGCTACCCACCAGGTAATACTGGTAATACAGCGGCTGTGGGTTGAAACCCCAGTTTTTCTTAAAATTAAAAGATCCGGTGCCTTGCTTGCTGCGGCCATAGTCGAACAGACGCACACCGCGGCGCGCTGCACGGCTCATGAGATCCCAATACATATAGTCGTTCCCGCAAAGGGAGCGTGCCGCCGGGCGGCTGCCTCCGTAATATGGCAGCACCTCGGTTCGGTGATAGAAGCTCATGACAGCGGCAATGTCGTTACCTCTGTGACGGATGACCGACATCTCGCAGGCATCCCCGAAGACGCGCGCCAAGACGTCAAAGTACCGTCGCGGGAACACTGGCGTTCCAAGGTTTCGCACACTCTCCGAATAAATTTTGTAAAATCTGTACACGTCTTCGGTAATCTCGGACTCCAACCCTGCCTTGATGCCCTTTCGTACCATTGCACGCTGCTTGCGTGGAATGGCCTTCATATTCGCCTCGTCGTCGTCAACAATTGGTTTGCGAAAGGTGAAGTATAGATCCTTCGTGGGCCACTCCGACTGCACCGCCTTCAGGTGGCGCAGTTCGAGAGCATCGACCTCAAGGCGACGTGCCAGATCGCAGGCGAAATCAGTAAGGGTCAACCGGACGTCGTCGTCGGATGCCAGCACGCCGCCATAGACGCAACCCGGCGTGGAAACGAGGGAATGGCCGAACAGACGACTCTTGACTTCCGCAATCGGCAGAACGCCCTCAATCTGACCATCTCGACGTGCGATCAGATAGCGAGGACGCTGGCGCAGCCCCTTTTCAATCGCGTCTCGCCAACCGCTGAGGTGAAAAAATGTTGCTCCTGGGTATTCCTTGACGAAAGCATCCCAGGGCGCACTGTCGCCGGCAGCGAATTCGTTGATCTCGATTTCAGCGCATGAGTGCAAGGTGCGGCTCCGAGTCCTTCAGGAACACTGCGTCCATCCTGGACCAGCGGAAATCGACCGCCAAATTCCGCAACCTCCGCTCCATGCGGCGCAGGTTCAGGTAATGCCTGAATTTGGTCCTGAGTCCGATGCCACGCTGCCGCGGCTGGTCCGGATCGATTTCCCAGGGATGAAAGTAGAAGACGGTGGACGCGCCATCCCGGAGATTGACGCGACGCAGCGCCCAACGGGAACAGAAGTAGGGATAGAGTCGAAAATACCCGCCACCACCACAAGGCAGCTTCAAGCCTGCAAGCACGATTGTCGTGACTGGCACTTCGAGCAGCCGCTCGCATCCGTCTGGCACGAAAGCGAAGCGCGGCGCTTCCGGCATGCCGTAAAGGTCGTGGTGGATCGGATAGATGCTTGACGAATACCGATGTCCGGTCTCTTCGAGCACACGCAATGCCCACAGATTCCGGGCTCCGATGGAGTAACTCGGGGCCCGGTAGCCCTGTACCGTGCAGCCGCCCAAATCTTCAAGCATCGACTTGGTTCGAAGGACGTCGGTCCGGAATCCCTCCGCGTCGAGCTCAGTTACGCGCACGTGTGACCATCCATGACTGGCGAGTTCATGACCCTCGTCAACAATGCGTCGAATCATCGATGGATAGCGTTCCGCGATCCAACCGAGCGTGAAAAAGGTCCCTTTTATGGCGCAGTCATCGAACAACGACAGGATACCATCGACGTTGCGCTCAACCCGGCATGGGAGGCTGTCCCAGTCGCTGCGGTCGATAGGGCCTTCAAATGCGGAGACCTGGAAGTAGTCCTCGACATCGACTGTCATCGCATTAACGCGAATAACATTCGCGCCGCCATCAGATTGGATCCCGAACCGCTCATCGGAAACTGCCACATCATCCGACAAGGCGGCATCGTCTTGACGATGCATCGCGATCTCCAAGGGCAAGGTTTGCAAGTTAGTTGCTATCAACGCGCGACATGGCGGGCGCCAGCAAACCAACCTTCGAGATCGGCGACGATTCTCTCAGCGGCCCGTCCGTCCCAAAACTCCGGTATGCGCCCCGCCTTCCCGCCGCTGTGAAGAATATCGAGCGCCGCCGGGAGTATCCGCTTTGGATCACTACCGACAATCGTGTTGGTGCCTTGATCGACGGTGATGGGCCGTTCGGTATTGTCGCGCAGCGTCAAACAGGGAATGCCAAGGGCGGTCGTTTCCTCCTGAATACCACCCGAGTCCGTCAGCACGACCCGCGCTTTCGCCATCAAACCCAACATGTCGAGATAATCCAGCGGCGGCAGCAGCACCAATGATTCCGCAGCAAGTTGCAAGAGACCGGACTGTTCGAGTCGACCTCGTGTCCGAGGATGCACCGGAAACACCAAAGGCAGCTCTCGGGCCAGCGTCGCGAGAGCGTCAATGAGGCGAGACAGGATCTCGGGGCGATCGACATTCGAGGGACGATGTAAGGTCACTAAGCCGAAATCGGCTGACGGGCGTCGGACGTCGTCAATACCCGCACGCTCAAGTACTCGGTCAGGGGAGGCAGCTTGGGAACGATTTGCCAGCAGCGTATCAATCATGACGTTTCCGACAAACCGGACGCGCTTGGGATCGATGCCCTCGCGGACCAAATTGTCTAGCGCTTCCCGCTCGGTGATGTAGAGCAGCGTCGATATCTGATCCGTCAATACACGGTTTATCTCTTCCGGCATAGCCCGATCGAAGCTCCGCAACCCCGCCTCGACGTGTACGACGGGAATGGACTTTTTCGCAGCTACCAGGGCACAAGCAATGGTCGAATTGACATCACCGACGACGAGGACCGCATCGGGGTTCCGCGCCTCCATGACAGGCTCAAAGCGCCTCATGATTTCGGCAGTCTGTGATGCGTGTGAACCCGACCCGACCCCGAGATCGACATCCGGTTCCGGAATACGAAGCTGGTCGAAAAATGCCGCCTTCATTGCCTTGTCATAGTGCTGCCCCGTATGGACAAGGCAGGACGAGATCGTATCCGACGCGTCGAACGCACGCATCAGCGGTGCGATTTTCATGAAGTTCGGCCGAGCGCCGACGATGCACAAGACGCTGTGTAGCTGTCGATTCGCCTTCGTCTGTTCTTTTGTGATCAATTCTTGATTCGCCTGCAATCAGAGTTCGAATGTCAGATCCATACTAATGCGATTCTCGGAGAACGAGCCGGTCGGGGAATCCGAATCGCGATTCTGGCGACCGATGCGCGCGCCGACGGATGTGCGTGGGCCAAGGAGATAATTAACCCTTAGATCCACGCCGTCCTGCCAAAAATCGAAACCGTCATCTTGCTGTTCCGAGTGGTCCCACGTGCGTACGATTGCCGATGCAGACAAACGGCGGGACATCTGGCGCGTGTAAGTCAAGCGCAACTGATTATCGAGCGTATCGAGATCGCTGCTGTTGTAATCCCGGCGCGTGACCCACCAACGTGCGGATGCCCGATTGCGACCCTTGCTATAGCCAACGGTCAACTCGAAACGGTCCCGCAAAAACGTATCGTCGATCAATGCGGGCGTCGTGGTCGAAGCGGACACGACATCTTGTCCTGTAATCGGATCGACGACGGGCTCGCCAAATTCATCCTCGATCGGCACGATTTCCTGCTCCAGAATCGCCGTAGTCGCATCTTGCACTTCGACATCGTATCGCGACCGCAACGCCCAACGCTTATGCCGATGAGCTGCACGAAGTCTGAACAAATTACCGTAGTACGCTTGGCCAGCCCCGACCTGGAGCAACGACGAGGACTTGGGCGTCCAACCAAACCATAGCTCCCACCGCGCCCCGCTGGTGCGGCCGTCTGCAGCAGTGTAATCGCCATCGTCGTAACCCAGCACTAAATCTGCACGATAACGCGGACTGAAGATATAACCCACCCGAGTGTCGAAACGGCCGAAGCCTTGATCGGTATCGGCGTTGTAGAGCTGCCGACGCCAGTTGATCGACCAAGGTATCGTCGAGAACATTGACCCACTCCTGACGGTAAGGCGTGTGTCGGTCACCGGCCGCCGTTCGCCATCACCGTCACCCCCTGCCGTCGATGCAGTTGCAACCGCTCCGATCCCGGGAGAAAAATTCACTGTGGCGAACCGTCCACCGAGGATGGGCAAGACAACGCGCGGCGTCACCGATATCGACGCGGTCTGTGTAAAGGCGTTGGAGTTGGCTATCGAATCGAAGCCTGCATTGACGCGAGGATTGACCAAAGCCTGATTTGCCTTGGCGACAATATCAATAAACAAGTAGCGATCAATCACTTCCGTCTTGACGGAGGCGTCAAGAACGTGGCGCACACCGTTCAGTTCTGAGTGGTTAGGGTACCAGAGAGCGCTGGGGCCGTAATTGAATCGGACACGCACACGGCTACCGTTTCGAGTTGAAGAAATGAAAGGCAGGATCTGAATGACGCCACCGGGTTCCGTATCCGTATTGGTCAGAAAAATGTTATCGCTGAAAATCAGGCTGGATCTGACTCCAACGTTGCCACGCCACGAGGAGGCGCCGGCATCAAGCGAATAGGTCAGCGCAAGGGCCAATCCCAGTAGCAGACGAGTCAGCTTCATCGACTAAGAAAGCGCCCACAAGAACATCAATCGCTCTTCTCGGCGCCGTAATCCCCGCCGTAGCCATAGCCATAGCCGTAGCCATAGCCGTAGCCATAGCCGTAGCCGTATTGGTAGCCGTATTTGCCTGAAAGCAGCGAACTCGTGCACTTGTTCAAGAGCATATAGACATTGTCAGTGCGGCCGAGCTGGGCGACAGTCTCCTTGACCAATCCTTGCGGCGTGGCCTCATGCTCGACGACGATAACGATTTGGCCCATTAGCGAGGCGAGTACAGACGCCTCCGATGTCGCCAGTACAGGAGGAGAATCGAATAACACAATTCGGTCCGGGTAACGCGTTGCAACCTCATGAAGCAATCGACGCATCTTGCCGCTGGCCAACAATTCCGTGGACTGCCTATGGCGCTCGCCTGCCGGTAGGATCGATAATTTGGGAATATCGGTTTTCTGTATCAAAGAGGCGAGGTCCACGCCGGCATCCAAATGCTCGATCAGACCCGGCGCACTACCCAAACCCAACCGCCTGGACAGACCCGGTTTGGCGACATCACCATCGATCAACAGAACCCAGGAATCCAGTTCCATGGTCATGGAAGCGGCAAGATTGATGGAAACAAACGTCTTGCCTTCACTCTGCACCGAGCTGGAGACCATAATCAGGTTAAACGGGATGTCCCCATCGTGCCGCCGGTCAAACGCGTTGACCAATAGGGGCCTTTTGATCATCCGAAACTCTTCGGCGATTCGTTTCTGGTCCGCTCGCTGGCGTTTCGAGTGAGTCGGCTTCGGCAACACCTGAACGTCGTCAGACTCAATCAGCGACAAGTGCGGCACGCCAGGCACAGTGATTTCAGGCGGTAGATCCGTCGGTAGCCCAATACCCGACGCCCCAGATTCCAGGGTGAAGGCTGAATCCTCCGGCGCTGCACTTCGAGCCCATCGTGAGACATCGTTCGGTGTTTCGCGCGACTGCTGGTCGTCAGGTTCTGCCATGTGTACTTGCCCCGTGTTTTAGGGAATAGTCTGGCACGTCACAAATCGCGTGGTGGCCGGATGCAAATTCCGCGTCATGTGCGGCGGTTTACCGTAGTCGTTGGCGGATCGCGAGTGCAGGCGGCTTGAGCCGACTCGTGCGCTACGCTGGAATCTACCCGCTACAGTGGTTGGAAACACAGTCGAGGTGCCGTCCGCGCATGGGTACGCCGAATAGCTCCAATTCTCACGCAACGAGCAACTGGTACGAAATACCCGCGCTAGAATGGCAGCTTAGACGGCAGATTAATGTTGAAAAAGAAGACTGCCATGATCGCAGCATATGCCCCAAGTAGAATCACCAAGGAACCGAAGAACGCGAAATTGCCAAGATGTTTCCGTGTTCGTTGGTGCGGCACCCAAATCATGTTGATGCTGCCGAGAACGGGTATTCCCGTAACCTCGCCGAGTTGGCGGCGGTCGAAAAACACGGGCCGAAGCTGGGCCATGAGAAAAGCGATTGCTAACCCGACGAAAAAGGAGCCGCCCAGTACGGACGAGGACATTCCCATGCGGTTGGGCCCTGATGGCGACTGCGGTACTTGAGGCGGATCCAGGGTTCTAAACTTCACGGTGTCGACGCTCGTATCAACCTCGCGAGTTAGGCGCGCCTTTTCTAGCCGTGAAAGCAGCGACTGATGATTGTCTCTAAGGATTCCGTAGTTCCGATTTAGCTGCTTTTGCTCCGCCTCAACCTGAAGGACCTCGTCGACGGCAACCTGAAACTCCTCAATCCTGTCTCTTAGCGTCTCCGTTCGAGTCAGCTGAGTTGCGTATTCGGTCTCAGCACTTGCCAGTCGCAACTGCATCTCCTGGTAAATCGGGCTCTCCGACAATGATTGGGCAACAGCGACCTCGTTGGTGCTCTGCACTGCGACGTAATTGGCCTTTTCCTGGTCCCGCTGGGCGCTCATCCTCTTCAATGCCTTGCGCAGTGCGATGA
>JBATTL010000644.1:0-6437 GCA_049670525.1 Thiohalocapsa sp.
TCCTTCAGGTGGCCCCGTTCCAGCGGCGACAGGTCGTCCGGCGACAGGAAGTTGTCCGCCTTCTCGCCGCGTTTGAGCTGGCGCGCCTGATGGCGCATGCGCAGGGTGCCGATGAATTCCGCCGCATCAATCAAGTTTGCGGCCCCATCCTTGCTGAGCGCGCCTGCTTCGGCGGCGGCCTTGAGCCGTTCCAAGGTGTTGATCTCATCCAGGCCTGCTGACAACGCATGGACCCGCGCGAGATCAACGATGGGCACGATGCCGCGGTGTTTGATATCAAAGGTGTGGTCGTGGTCGCCGCCATGGATCAGCACGAAATTGCGAAAGAAGCCCAGCGGTGGGCGGTGTTTTAGTGCGTTGGCCGCTATGTAGGCGATAAAGATGCGATCGGCCTTCGAAAGGGCGAGGACACGCTCGTGCAGTTCGCCGAACAGGCATTCCGGGTCGTGGATCGGGCGCAGGTCGAAAAATACGCTGGCGAGCATCAGCGCCATCGGTTCCGGCCGCTTAATCCAGGTGTTGAAGTACTTGGACCAGAGCCTGAGCGGCTGGCGCCACTTCGGGTTACTGGCCATGACCTCGCCCGGGCAGTAGATGTAGCCACAGGCATCGAGCCCGTCGTTGACGATCCTCGCCAGCGCGGCGAAGTAGGCATCGTCCTCGGGCTTCATGTGATCGGCGATCAACAGCGCGTTGTCCTGGTCTGAGTGGGACGATTGCTCGCGCCGCGCCTGTGAGCCTCCCGCCATCCAGCAGTAGGGAACGGGCGGCGGCCCCAGCTCCGCCTCTGCAAGTTCCAGCAAACGTTGCGTGATACTGTCGGTTACGGCGCTGACCGCCTGGCCGATCTGATTGGATGTGGCGCCGGACGCGACGAGCTGGATCTGGAGTTCGGACAGTTTCCCGCTGATAGTCGTCAGCGTCTCGACACTGTCCGCTTTCCGGATATCGCCGACCAGATAGACCGCGTTGGCGCTTTGCACCCTGACCAGGTCCGATGTCGAGAGCACGCCGATCACCTTGCCTTCGTCCAGCACCGGTAAATGATGCACATTGAGCCGCGACATGGTGATCAACGCCTCGAAGCCGAGTGTGTCCGCGTCCACTGTTTGCAGCTTGTCGGTCATGATCGCGCCGACCGGTTCCGTTGGCGGCAAACCCGTGGCAAGACAGCGGCTGCGCAGATCGCGGTCCGTGACGATACCGACGAGGCGGTCTCCATCGGTGATGATCAGCGAAGAGCAACGTGCCTCGCTCATGACGCGCGCGGCGGCTTCGATGCTGGTACTCGGCGTCGAGTGGACTAGGTTGCGCACCAGCAGACTGCGGACCTGTACCGTCATCAGCGCTGTTCGGCCCTCCGTGCCGTCGTGCTTGATGTTGTCCAGCGCCTTGCGCAGGCGCCGCGAGACCGACTGGTCGAAGTGTTCGGCGAACTCCGGATGTTTGTCGCGCAGCCGTTCCAACTCGCTGCAGGGCAGCAGATAGGCCAGGGTATCCTCCGATGTCTGACCGGGCAGTGGCATCGGCGGATCTGTCGGCCAGCAGGGTGAGGGACACAGATCCCCCTCGGCGAGCTTGCTGACCAGATTGCCGTCCGCGTCGCGTATCTCCACCGCGCCGCGACGCAATACGTAGAGACAGGGTGGGTCGTCGTCTCCCGGCGGAAACATCGAACCCCGCCGCATATAGCATACCTGCAGGCGCTTCGGGAGCATCTCCAGGGTCTCCGCGGGCAGTCGATCGAAGGGGGCACGGCTGGCCAGGAAGTCACGTATCTCGATCAGCTCGACGTCCATCGAATCCTCACTTTTTTTTACTCAGGCCGATCATTCGCTTGGCCAACAACGATACCGGAAACGGGGAGCGCTGGCAGCCGTGGTCATGGTGTTGCGTGGCTAGCAACGTAACCGACGCAAAGCGCTTGTCATGTCGTCACAAAAAAGCCCCGCTGATGCGGGGCTTTCAAGGTCTACAAGGCTGTTATGGATCTAGTGACCGGTTGCCTCACCGGAGCCACGCGGAACACGCACGTCTTCCACCAGGTGCTGGATATGCTCCGGAGGTGGCGTGGTGAACTGGGCGACGGCGAACGCGACAACGAAGTTCACCAGCGCGCCGACCGCACCAAAGGCATTCGGCGAAATGCCGAAGAACCAGTCCTTGCCCATGCCTAGTCCTGGTGCCAGGAACTCGGTGCCGGGTATAAAGAAGATGCCCTTGTGCTGGAACACGTACAGTAGCGTTACCGTGATGCCGGACAACATACCGGCGATGGCGCCCGCGCTGTTCATCTTCTTATTGAAGATACCCATCATCAACACTGGGAAGATCGACGAAGCCGCGAGACCAAATGCAATGGCCACGGTTCCGGCTGCGAACCCAGGTGGATGGAGGCCCAGATAACCAGCCACTAGGATCGCCGCGATCATCGATACACGTCCGGCATTCAGTTCGTTCTTCTCCGAGATGCCCTTCATGAACACGCCCTTGAGCAGGTCATGCGAGATGGACGAGGAGATGGCCAGGAGCAAGCCCGCAGCGGTGGAGAGTGCTGCGGCGAGACCGCCAGCGACGACCAAAGCGATCACCCAATTGGGCAAGCCGGCGATTTCCGGGTTGGCGAGCACCATGATATCGCGGTCGACCTTGACCATCTCGTTGCCTTTCCAGCCAAAGGTCTTGGCCTTGGCGTCAAACTCCGCATTCGTGTCGTCGTAGTACTGGATGCGGCCGTCGTCGTTCTTGTCCTCGAATTGCAGCAGACCCGTGGTCTCCCACTTTTTGAACCATTCCGGACGGTCGGCATACAGCAAGTTGCCGTCCTCGACGCCCACCGGGCCGATCTGGATCGTGTTCATCAGGTTCAAACGCGCCATCGCACCGACGGCCGGGGCGGTGGTGTAAAGCAGCGCAATGAAGACCAGTGCCCAACCCGCGGAGTAGCGGGCGTCCTTGACCGTTGGGACCGTGAAAAAGCGGATGATGACGTGGGGCAGGCCGGCCGTGCCGATCATCAGCGACAGGGTGTAGACGAACATGTTCAGCGAACTGCCCATGACCTGCGTCGTGTACTCCTTGAATCCAAGTTCCGTGACGACTTGGTCGAGCTTGCCTAATAGCGTCATTCCAGCGTCTGCGCCGTCCTTGACATAATCGCCGCCGAGACCAATCTGCGGCACGGGGTTTCCGGTGAGCGACAGCGAAATAAAGATTGCCGGGATGGTGTAGGCCAGGATCAGCACGACGTACTGCGCGATCTGGGTGTAGGTAATGCCCTTCATGCCGCCGAGCACCGCGTAAACCGCGACGATGCCCATGCCGATGAGCAGACCCATCTCGTAGGAGGTCTCCAGAAAACGGGAAAAGGCGACGCCGATACCCTTCATTTGGCCGATGACGTAGGTGATCGATGCCAGAATCAGGCAGATGACGCCAACGATACGTGCCGTCTGCGAGTAGTAGCGGTCGCCGATGAACTCGGGCACCGTAAACTTGCCAAATTTGCGCAGGTACGGCGCCAGGAGCAGCGCCAGCAAGACGTAACCGCCGGTCCAGCCCATCAAGAAGACCGATGCGCCATAGCCGTTGAACGCGATCAGGCCCGCCATGGAGATAAATGATGCGGCGGACATCCAGTCCGCGCCGGTGGCCATACCGTTGGCGACCGGATGTATGCCTTTGCCAGCGACGTAGAATTCGCCCGTGGTCCCGGCACGCGCCCAAAACGCAATGCCTATGTACATTGCGAAGGTCGTGCCGACGACCGCATAGGTCCAGATATCAAGATTTGACATGATGATGCGCCCTTATTACTCGTCGACGTCGAACTTCTTATCGAGACCATTCATGCGGATCGCGTAGGTGAAGATCAGCACGAGGAAGATATAGATGGAGCCCTGCTGGGCAAACCAGAATCCAAGCGGATAGCCGCCGATGTAGATTGCGTTGAGCGGCTCGACCAGAATGATCCCGAGTCCATAGGACACGATGAACCAAATGGTCAAGAGAACGGCCAGAAGCCTAAGATTCGCCTTCCAGTATGCTGCACGATTTTCGGGTGTCACCGGTAATGTCCCTCCCTCTGAGACTGGTGTTGACTAGGATGGTGGAATGACAGGGCGGTCTGCGAAGACCGGCTTGCGCGCGTCCGCGGGCATAGCTTCGGTGTGGCTGACCCCTCAGCATTTTCTTATCTGCGCCGGTACCGCCGCGATTTCGCGGTTTCCTGACGGTGGCGCATTGTGTTGCTCCGGGCAACTCGCTGTCAACGTTGACGCAATTCCGATGAGAAGTGATTCGTGCAATGTTAATCGTCAATCCGCTGATTTTTGCATGGTTTTGGTCGTCTTGGCCCTCGGAAGGCGGCCGCGCCGCTGCTTGCGGCCGGCTGGCGTTTTGGCATAATTTGAGCTGTTTAGCGGCAGTTTCCTGCCGTATCACTGTCCGAGCCTGACACTTTCGGCGATAACGACGATGAAGTATCTCAGCACAAGGGGCGGGGTGGAGCCGGTCGGCTTTGCCGAGGCAGTCATGATGGGACTTGGCACCGACGGTGGCCTGCTGGTGCCCGAGCGTTTACCCGTGCTGGCGCCCGCGACACTTTGCGCCTGGTCCCGATTGCGCTTTCAGGATCTGGCTGTCGAGGTCATCGCACCTTTCGTCGGCGACGACATTCCGAGATCCGATTTGATCGATCTGGTCTATCGCTCCTACAGCACCTTCTCGCACGCCGAAGTGGCGCCGTTGCGCGAGGTAGCGGGCCGACGCTACCTTGAGTTATTCCATGGCCCCACAGCCGCATTCAAGGACGTCGCCCTACAACTGCTCGGCAATGTTTTCGAGCATCTGCTGGCACGCGACGGCGGCGAATTGAACATCGTCGGGGCGACCTCCGGGGACACCGGCTCCGCGGCCATCTTTGGTGTCCGGGGCAAACCGCGCATCAAGATCTTCATCCTGCATCCGAAAGGCCGCGTCTCGCCGGTACAGGAACGCCAGATGACCACGGTGTTGGAAGACAATGTGCATAATATCGCCTTGCGCGGCACATTCGATGATGCCCAGCGCATCGTCAAGGCGCTGTTCAACGACTTGGACTTCAAGGCCGGCTGCCACCTCGGCGCCGTCAACTCCATCAACTGGGTTCGGATTTTGGCCCAGACCGTTTACTACTTTTATGCGTGGGGCCGAATCACCGGCGGCGACCCCGATCGTTTGGTCAGCTTCGCGGTGCCCACGGGCAACTTTGGCGATGTCTTTGCGGGATTCCTCGCCCGACGTATGGGTCTGCCAATCGGCCGGCTGATCATCGCAACCAACCGCAACGATATTTTGACCCGCTTCGTTAACAGCGGCGTCTACGCGAAGGGCAAGGTCTACCACACGCTAAGCCCGGCAATGGATATTCAGATCGCCTCCAATTTCGAACGCTACCTCTATTATCTACTCGATGAGGATGCTGGCGCCGTGCGTACCTTGCTTGCGGAGATGGAGCAGACCGGGCACATGCAGGTGAATGGTGAGCGGCTGAGACAGGTGCAGTCGGACTTCAGCGCGCGGGCCGTGGGGGATTCCGAAACCCTTGCCCAGATCCGTGAGACCTATGAGGCCAGCGGCTACGTCTTATGCCCACATACGGCGGTTGGTGCCCGAGCGGCCGCTGACTTGCCGGATGCCGTCGTACTGGCAACAGCGCATCCGGCCAAGTTTAACGAGGCCGTGCGTGAGGCCATCGGCAGCGCGGCGAGCCCGCCGCCCTCGCTGCAGGGGTTGATGGACAAACCGACCCGTAGCGCCGAGCTGGACGCGGAGCCCGAGGCGGTGCGCGCCTACATTCGTCACACGCTGGCCGCGGCCTTGTCCACGCGCTAGTTCCGCCTCTAGGCACAACGGACCCCTATGACCATCGACCAACAACGCATCCTGATTCTCGACACCACGCTCCGCGACGGCGAGCAGACCCAGGGCGTGTCCTTTTCCCCGGAAGAAAAGACCAACATCGCCAAGGCCCTGTTGGAGCTCGTGCGGGTTGATCGCATCGAGGTGGCCTCCGCGCGCGTCTCCTGCGGCGAACAGAAGGCGGTGTCGGGCATCATCGATTGGGCCCGTGGTAAGGCGCTGGATGGTCGCGTCGAGGTGCTCGGCTTTGTCGATGATGGGAAGAGCGTGGACTGGATCAAGCGCGCGGGCGGCAGCGTCATCAACCTCTTGGCCAAGGGTAGCGAGAAGCATTGCAGCACTCAGCTGCGCAAGAGCCTCGACGAACACGCGGCCGACATCCGACGCAATGTCGCCATCGCGCGTGATCAGGGCCTTGGCGTCAATCTCTACCTGGAGGACTGGTCCAACGGTTACGCGGACAACCGCGACTTCGTTTACGGACTCATGGAACATCTTCAGGACAACGGCATTCGTCACTTCATGCTGCCGGACAC
>JBATTL010000645.1:0-7351 GCA_049670525.1 Thiohalocapsa sp.
AGGTAGGACCGTACACCGAGGTCCTTCCTTCTCCTATCGGGTACGAGATACTCATGGTCACGGACGCGCGCGAGGCCATGATTCCCAAGTTCGAAGAGGTTAGAGTAGACGTGGCGCGCGTGGTGGAGATGCAACGACAGACCGCGTTGCGCGACCAGTACGTTCGATCGCTCGCGGCGGATACGGAGGTCGTCATTGTCATGGACGATATGCGCGAGTATTTTGCGGATGGAGTCTTTCCTCAATAGCTCTCTCTCCGACGATCATAGCGTCCAGTTTGAATGCAAGATCAGCGCGTTGTGTGTCAGGCTCCGCATGCAGTGCGCGGGTCGGTTCGGGCAGAAATCCGTTGACTTGGTGCCTTCGCCTGCCGACTGGGCAGGGAAGAATTTGGCGAATCGCGAAAAGTGACGTAAATGAATAGGCAGATCAGAAACTTTTTATTGTTTTCCATCCTCGGGATGTTTGTCTCGACTGGGGCTATCGTTGCCGCGGCGCAGTCTGCGTCAGAGGCTCGCCTGCTTGAGCGCGCGACGTCCTATTGGGATGCCGCAAAGGTGCGGGATTTCTCAACCATGTACGGCATGGAGGCCGCGGCTGCGCAGGGGACGTTGTCGCCCGCGGAAGTCAAGAAAGCGCTTGGTACATCCAAGATAGTCGGATACGAATTCTCTGACATTGAAATGACGGGCGAGACTGCGGTCATTGTCGTCGAAGCACGCTATTCGCTGCCTGGTCTGAGGTCTACGTTCACGGATAAGCGCCGGGATGAGTGGGTCTTTCTGGAGGAAGACTGGTATCACCGTCTTCGCACGACAACGCCGGGAGCGCGGCAATGAGCGCGGGTCATTAGGGGAAGCGCCAAGCATTTCAGCGGTTCCCGCGCGTGGCAGGGAGCCCCGCCGCTTTCAGTCGCCTGGGCGATTTAGACCGAGAACACGCGGACACCGCCTTTTCGCAGTCCGAGCCAAGATTTGGCCGGGACGGCCAATGAGCCAGCATCTCCCAACAGGTTTCTCGCCAAGAGCGAAACAGCAATTCTCGGTTGCTGCCACCATCGGAATGCGATGAAAATCTTGATGGTCACGCGCGAGCGTGCAGCCGACCGCCGCTATGGATTAGGTAAGAGTCTCGCCCCAGTCGTCGAAGAGCTCCAGTCCCGCGGGATTGAGGTTCGCTACCTTTCGCAACAAGATGTCGGCCTCAAATCCGCGCGGCTACTGGAACGGTTTAGCAGACTCCTGCTCGCCACCTCTCGTCGTGGACTGATTGATCTAAACCTGGTCGCGCTCGCCCACGCGTTTGCTGAGCGACTGAATATGGGCCGCTTGGCCCAAAAAGTCGCGCGACATGATCGCTTCGATCATGTTCACTGCCACGATCCACTCATTGCGGTCGGTGTTCGCTTATTCGGCTTTGGGCGATCCACGACATTTCGATGGGGGGTGACCGAGCACGGATTCGGCAGCTACACGCAGGCCCTCCACGAGGACGGCGCTCCGCTATCGACAAGCCGGATGCGCTGGCTGCGTCGGCTAGAGCTTGCGACCTTGTTGCGGGCGCAATGGGTGATCACGCCCAACAAGCGCGCCTTGGCGGAGCTTGCACGCGATTTGTGTGCGTATCCGGTTCCCGACCACTGGCGTGCCATCCCGCATCCGCGACCGATGTCGTTGCAATCCGACCGTACGCGGGCGCGCAGAGCGTTGGGTTGGATTCCTGACGCCTTCTATTTCCTCGGCGTCGGACGGCTGGCACCGCTGAAGAATTTCGAGGCCTTGATCAGGGCCTTTGCGAAACTGCGCGTCGACGATGCGAGACTTGTCATCGTCGGGGTTGGGGAATCGGCGCCGTTGCAAGCGATTGCGGATGCTTGTGGGGTTCGTGACAAGATCGCTTTCTCCGTGACGGATGATATGGCTCCGTACTATGCTGCGAGCGATATCTACGTCAGCACCTCATGGACCGAATCGTTCGGACTGGCGAACCTTGAGGCGCTCGCCGCAGGTGTCCCCACGCTCTGCACCGCTGCCGGGGCAGTACCGGACGTTCTCGGGACAGCCTCATACTTGTTCCCCCCGGGTGATGAGCAGGCGCTGGTCAATCTGATGCAGGAGGTTCGCGATTCACCGGCGCTGCGCTCGCGAATCGCACGCCGTGGACTAGAACGCGTCGCGCGATGGCCGACGGCGAGCATGACCACAGAACTCTACCTCTCCGCCTATCGGGGCGTTGCTGTTCGGGCCGACAGCGCAGCAGGCGCTGACCCCATGATTGAGCCGATGGCTGCCCATGTGTGGGCTCCGGTTATCGAATCATTCGAAATCTGTCCGCTTCCTCGAGAGCTGACGCTGCCCTCTGCCAAGAGGGTTCTGGTCTTTGCACCTCACCCGGACGATGAGGTCTTGGCGTGCGGCGGCACTATTGCCCTCCTGCAGCGGAATGGTTGCCAGGTTCGGGTGGTTGTCATGACCGATGGAAGTCGCGGCGACCCGAGGGGTTACTTCAGCGGCGATATCAGTAGCCGCAGATACGCTGAATCCCGCACCGCGCTCGGCGTACTCGGGATCAGCGACGTCCAGTTTCTCGGGTATCCCGATGGGGACCTTCGCCCGCGCGGCGACGTCACACGACGCATACAAGGTATCATCGAAGACTTTGCGCCAGATCTATTGTTTCTGCCCCCGGTCTTGGATCACCACCGCGACCATGTCGCCGGGAGCCTTGCCGTATTGCAGGCTTGGCACGCTACCCATTGCACCTCGCGAGCGCTGATGTGGGAGTTGTGGCAAGCCTTGCCGATAAATAGAGTTTCAAATATCAGCGCGGTATTCGACCTGCGTCAACGCGCAGCGGATTGTTACTTGGTTGCCCTGAAGTACTGCGACTATACCGGTGTGAGCGCGGGCCTCGCCTCTTACCGGTCTTTGTGCCTTGAGGACGCCTCCTGGGCGGAAGGCTTTCTCGAACTCAATCGGCGGACATGTTGGTCTGTGATGGATCATCTGCTCAGTTTGCGCGCTGGCGCTGAGAGTCGGAAAATCGGCGATTAGTCTGGAGAACCGACAACGCACCCGCCTCGAGCCGGCCAGGATGATCAAACACCCCTGATTCACTGACGGCCGGGATCCCACTCCGGGTCCAAGAATCCACAAGATACGGATTGAATAATGTCAACTAAAGTCCGTCATCGCCAACTTTTCCAAAGAGAGCGGGTACTGACAATTGGCCTTGATGACGGGCAAGACTGTCATTCACTTAATTTCTTGGGCCAAGAAATCGCTAGCGCTGGCGTCAGTTGGGACCAATTGCTTCACTGTGAAGAAATGTCTGAGACTGACGCAACCTATCAGCTCCGCGTTGATGGTCACATAATCGCCGTCGTTGATGCGATCGATATCCAAGGCTTGTCGCTTGGGGGCATCGATGCGCTCGACCTCTTTCTGTTTGCGTGGCGGCTCATGTCCAGCAACGGGTTGCTGATTTGTTCGATTGCTTCGACGCGGGCGGATGACGAAGCGCCTGCTGAAGCACCTGAGTCGGTCCTACAAGATCAACTAACAAGCTTTTGCTCCATCGCCCAGCGATGTGGGTTGAAACTCGTCGAGCAGGAGATTGATTCCCTTGGCGGCGCAGGTTGTCGGGCGGTGGTCGCATTCGTTAAGGGCGGCACCGCCCCGCGCTGGGGTCTGGACCACCTTCGGGAATCGGAAGTGGGCGGCTTCCTTCGGCTGTTCCGCGACTCGTTTGGTGCTGAATACGATGCCGCGCTTTGGCGATGGAAATTCGCCGCAGAACGCGGTCGTGCGGTCGTTGCCAAGCGAGATGGACGTTTGGTCGCTCACTACGGTAGCACGAAAAGGACTATTTCGTTTTTTGGCCGAACTGGCTCTGCCCTTCAGATTTGCGATGTCATGGTCGATCCAAACGAACGTGGGGTCATGACTAAGAAGGGCGCGATGTTTATCACTACGGCCACGTTTCTCGAACTCTATCTTGGTCTCGAGCGCCATACGGTTGCCTATGGATTTCCCAATCGCCGGCATATGGTGTTGGGTGCAAAGCTTGGACTATACGCAGAGGTTGCAAGAATGATGGAGGTGCGATGGCCTGTGTCCAGCTCAGCGCGGCGTCATGCGCTTCACACAACGCCCCTCGATCTGGAACAAGAAGCAAAAAGCATCGATCGGTCATGGAACGCCATGCGCGCATCTCTGCAAGATGCTGTCTGCGTGATTCGCGATCGTGACTACATTCGATATCGCTACTCCCAGCACCCGCTAAAGCGATACGAGGTTCTGTGCGTCCGATCCGGGCTCCTGAAATCCCTGAAGGGCGTCATCGTTCTGCGGAAAGACCAAGCAGACTGTGAGTTGCTGGATATTGTTGCACCTTTGAAGAATATCTCGTTGTTGATCTCGGCGGCGAAACTGACGGCGTCGTCCTGGGGTTGTTCATCACTCTATTGTTGGATAACCGAGAGCTTTGCGCAGCGCTTCGTTCAGGCGGACGGAACAATGAACGACTTGGGCATCGTCGTGCCGACAAGCGTTTGGGTGCCGCGTCCTGAGCCGCAAAAAATGGCGGGAAAATGGTGGTTGATGTCCGGCGATACCGAGTTTCGGTAGTAGTCGCCGACGCAAGCGCGCCAAGAACCAAGCCGGAAACGCCTTGGCGAAACCTTGCGCGCTCCCGCACAGCTGATCATTTCCTGACGACTCCATCAAGCTTCAAGTGGCTCACTTGGATTTTTTCGCCGCATAAATGGAATGGATCGGGAATGCCATGCGTGTGGTAGTTAGCCTAACAACAATACCTGGACGCGAGACGTTGGTCTCACGGGCTATTGAATCGATTATTACGCAGACTTATCCACCCGACAGGATATACCTGTGGTTACCGGAGCATAAGCGATTTAGGGAGTTGTCGCTGGTCGATAGTCCGCGCCTGACAGTCAAACGGTGTCAGGATCTCGGGCCTGCAACTAAACTTCTGTCGACGCTGACCGAAGAGCGTGATCCGGACACTATAATTATCACGATTGATGATGACGTCGCCTATCCTCCCACCCTGGTGCAGAAGCTGGTTCAGAGTGCGCGCCTTTACCCCAACTCAGCGATTGGGTTTACCGGATGGCAGCGAACGAAACTTCCATCGGATTCCCTCGTCCAGCATTTTAATGACGAGATTTCCGAATGTCTTGTCTGGCAACCCGTGGACGTCATTGAAGGGACGCGCGGGGTGCTGTATCGGCGTCGATTTTTTAATCAATCGATTTTCCGTCATCTGTCGTCGCTAGAGGCTTTTCGCTATCACGATGACATCTTTTTTGCTGGGTATCTTTCGAGTCGCGAAGTCCCGAGGCATGTTCGTTGGTTTGACCGGGGGTTTTCTTCCGCCCCCGAGCACTGGACCGTCAACTGTCAGGACAGGGGATTACACACGACGCCAAATTGGTATCAATTGGGCAAGGAATGTTGGGACTACTGGGCGAGCTATTTCGAAGACGAGAAGCTTGAAGGTGGACTTCCGCCATCGCGTCGCCTGCAGCTTAATGCTGATACAGGCGGCCGCGAAGGCTTTACTCACCACTCTAGTCGTTCAGCTTCTCGCTGGGCTAACGATGAATCTGTCGCCGATCTGACTCAATTTCCCTGGCCTTGGAAAGATGGCGAATTCCGCGAAGTTATTGCATTCTCGCGCGTACCGATCGACGAACGCTTTTGTCGGTGGCTCGCGGAATGCTTGCGTATTACGGAGCGGGGTGGGCATATTAAGTTGAGCTTCGCACCTACTTCTAAGGTTCGGAAGATTCTTGCTCGGGACGGAGTGCTTCGCGCTGATGATCTGTGCGTTGCCAACGGACATGATTCTACCGATTACGCGAGCCGTAGCCTCGACTCGCGGTGGAAGGATGCGCCATGCATTATTGAGTGCGACGGCGATCGTTTGTGCGTCATGTTGGTCAACGACCCGAACTGGCATCGCCGGGCATAGCAATCCCCGTACTTTTCTCGTTAGCACTCGCGCCAGAGCGATATGAATCGTTGAAAGACCCCGCGAGTACAGGTTCGCGAGGCCTTTTAGTGTCTCCTACCGAGACTTGTTGAGCCACAGGCGCCTGGCGTGCCATTGACGTCTGCGGGGCAGCCGAAACCTGTGGGCCGGTCATGGCGACCGGGTGGCCGGGGCGGTAATACGGGGCGTAGCCATCAGTGGCGTAACCGTAGCCCAGGTACCCGTTGTACCCTTGGAAACGGTCGTAGCCGCGACCATACCCGCGCCCACCGCCGTTCGCGCTGCCGCTCGCTGTTTGCCGACTGGAGACCCTGTTCTCTTCTCCTACCGGCCAACCGGTAGACGCGGATGTCCGAAGATAGTCATCCAGCCGCCCGCACATGTTATGGATGACAAACAGGGCGAAGGGTCATCCGGAGGTGCTGCCAGCTTGATCGAGACTGAGCACGACACGCAGACCGGGGGACGCATCCTCCAGCCGCAGCCCGGCCCCGTGAAGCTTCGCAGTAGCCTGGACCAGACTCAGACCCAGGCCGTGTCCCGGAGCCGAGCGACTCTCATCGACGCGATAGAAGCGTTGCAAGACCTTGTTGCGCAGCTCGGCGGGAATGCCGGGGCCAGAATCGGAAACGCCAATCTCACAGGTCTTTTCGACTGATTTTGCGCAGAGTTTGATGTGGCCTCCATCTGGTGTGTACTTAATCGCGTTGTCGAGCAGATTGGCAACGGCCTGGAACAAGAGATCGCGGTCGCCGTGAACCCGTAGCGCGTCGCCGGCGCACTGGCGGGAAGACAACACCGGGTTTACCTCAAGCACCTGACCTTTGTCCGCAGACAAGGGTTCGTACAGCTCGGCCACGTCTTGAAGCAGCGGAACCAGGTCCAGGTCGGCGAAGGCCGCGCGGCGGCTACCCGCCTCGACGCGGGCGATGCGTAGCAGCCCGTTGAAGGCGCTGAGCAATTCTTCGGCGTCGTTGATGGCGCCATCGACCTCGGCGGCGGACTCGGCCGGCAGGTCGGTGTCGCGCAACTGGCTGAGCTTCGTGTGCAGCCGGCTCAGCGGCGTGCGCAGGTCATGGGCGATGTTGTCGCTAACCTGACGCACGCTGGCCATCAGGGCCTCGATGCGCGCCAGCATCCGGTTGAGGTTGACCGCGAGCTGGTCGAATTCGTCGTCGCTACCGTCGCCGGGTACGCGTCGGGAGAGATCCCCGTCCATGATCTCGCGGCTGACCTCGTTGATCGCCTCGATACGCCGCACCACGCCGGCGCTCATCAACCAGCTCCCGAACAGCGCCAGCGCTGCGGTGATGGCAAGCCCCCAGCCGAGGGC